>CANGLK010000032.1 GCA_947454735.1 Candidatus Nanopelagicaceae bacterium | reverse complement strand
CTTGTTATTGCATGGAATCAGCCGATGGTGAAGATGGGTAAGACTTACCTCTTTGGCTGCTCAACTGCGACAAACCACATTCTTATTGCGCCCTGGAACCTTGATGTATTGAAGAAGTACACCCCAAAGTTCAAGGAGTACAAGGTCAATAAGAAGACGATTGCTCTACCCAATGACTGGGAAGTTGATGTAAAGCTTCTGCAAGCAATGTTGAAGGATTCAATCGCCGCGTTATAGTCCCCGATTTCTTGAGGTTAAAGTTTACAAATCGTGAGGACAATCCAAGTTATCTAATCTATTTTCTCCGAAATGCATTCCTGCATTTGAATCGGAGGAATTATGTACGCATCAAAATATAAAGTCTTGTCAATTGGAATAATCGCGCCATGTTTTATGATTGCTGGAATTGCTACTTCCAATGCAGCAGAAATACCCACCTCAAAAACAAGTTCGATATTTGGCAAAAATTCAGGCGTTACTTCTAAGCCAACTTTCGTCGAGGCGACCGGTGGAGGGGATCGTCATCGTCAGGCTCATCAAGTCCCATACCAAGTTCAATAACAGATGCGATGACAAATATTGGCTCAGTTCTTAGGCCAGCGGGTGGCGTTGGTGCTGTGGCAAAAACAATTGATGTCATAATTACAACTATTCGAATTTGCCCGCAGTGCTTTTTACCTTAAGGGAGGCCAGTGAGTGAGTCATAAAGATGCACTTCGAGAGGGTTGCCCAACACCATCTGAGGGAAAGTTCTGGAAATACTATGACAAAGTTGCCTTCATTGTAAGGAAACCTTCGTTTCTTTATTGGTGCGCTGGACTCTATTTGGTCGGAACTTTGTTGGATGTACTTGCAACTTACCTGAGAGGCTAGTGCTTTTTAACGCTCGGCTATTTGCCTGAGGCGCTCTTTAATAATCTTTTTAAGGAGCGCCTTAGGAAATGACTTCTCTTTATCAAAGTGAATAGAACCTTTAGTCTGCACATATTTCGCTAAATCATCCCTGAGAATTTCGTTGATAGATCCGCTGTAAGGAAAGATGCTGTTGTGGTTCTTGTAGCCATCAAAGCCAATCACACCTTTTCCATCGATGGAAAAGGTGGGAATTCCGTACTTAATAACTTCATCGGCCTCTGGCAAGATCTCTGCGATAGCAACCCGAACAGCCTGCAAAGCATCCCACTGTGGCTTATCGAACTTCTTTAGGTGCGCAGTAACTTCGGCCTTACTCATTCTCTGCAACCTCTTTCAGCCGCACCAATGACTTCGCAACAATCATTTGGGTCCATGGATACGCCTTGCGAAAGTTGAGCCATTTCTGAGATAACCAAGGTGCGAAACTTCCATCGAAAGTTTCAGTGACTTCAGTTGAACCATTGCCAAGATCTCTCAACTCATGACGCCAACGCCAGCGCCCTAGGTGGCGCCAGGCGATGACTTTGTTCTCTTCAAACTCAACGACGTAATTCATGATTTTGTAATTAATTCCAAGGTGCATCGACATGCCGAACTTGGCCCCGAGGCTAAGCCGAGTTGGTCCGCTGAGGTTCGATTTGATTGTCTTGCTGCCATCTATTTCATAGTGGCGGTGCGGATTGGCAAGGATGTTAAATATGGTAGCTGGGGCTGCATTGATCACTATACGAGCCGCTTTGATTTTAGGATTTCCGGTATCGAATATCTCTGAACGAACTTTCTCACTTGCCATGTATTGATGGTAAACCGAAATCCCTATCGATTGAAGTACCCTTTTTCCATGACATTTTCAGGACTTAACCTCGTAGGCGTGCTAATCGCCTTTGTAGTTTCATTTATTAGCGGAGGCATCTGGTTCGGCCCAAAGACTTTCTATCCAATCTGGATGAAGGCAAAGGGCGTCGAAAATGGCGAGCTCACCACTCAGCAGAATAAGCCGGCACTTCTCTTCGGCGGAACAATTCTTGGCGTACTAGTCCAGACACTTACCCTTGCCCTCATCATCAACACACTTCAGGTCAATCACTTAGATCTCGGGGTTCTAGATGGTGCAGGAGTTGGTTTTGCACTCGGCGTGGGCATAGGAATGTTCGCATCGCTCTCTCACCGACTTTTTGGTGGAGATAGCCTTAAAGTCTGGATCATTGAGACTGCAAACGATGCAATTAACCTAACAATTGCAGGCGCAATCATCGCTTACTTCAACTAAGGTCTGTCTATGGTGAACGAGTACGAGAAAGAAGTAAAAGAGCGCTGGGGCGATACTGATACCTATAAGCAATCTACATCTCGTACTTCCAAATACACCAAAGATGATTTCGCAGCCGCGAAGGTAGATCAAGAAGCTGCAACCGAGATGTTCGTCATCGCTTATGGCAACAGCTATGGCGTGAAATCAGAGCAGGCTCAATCGGCAGTTGTTGCTCATCGAGCTGCAATTTCAAAGTGGTTCTATGAGTGCTCTGTAGAGATGCAGAAGAAGTTAGCGGTGATGTATACCGAAGATCATCGCTTTAAGGCTTACTACGATGGACGAGTCAGGGGACTGGCGCAATATGTCCACGATGCCATCATGGCTCAGTAAGGTCATTCACGAAGATCCAATCATTCGCAAGGTTGCACTTGCATCTCTGATTGATCGCTTCGGAAATGGCCTACTTATCTCTGTCCTTGTCATCTACTTCTCTTTTACTGTGGGATTAGGACCGCATGAGACAGCGTTAGCGCTCTCGATTGGAGCTGCAGCAGGGCTAATCTGCACAATCCCAGCTGGCCATCTTGTTGATCGAGTCGGACAGCGAAGCGTTGTAGTGCTCTCGATGGTTGCAAATGCAATAGCAATCATGAGCCTAGTCTTTATCCACTCATTCATCTGGCTGACAATCTGTTTTGCCGCTGATTCAATCGCCAATGTATTTAGCAGAAATGCGCAACAGACCTTAATTGCACGCGTGGGGGATTCAAGAACAAACCCCCGTAATCGTGCTTATACGCGCTCTATCAACAATCTAGGAATTGGCCTTGGCAGTCTCGGTGCTGGCATTGCTCTGGCCATTAACTCTTCATTCGGTTATCAAGTGGCAATCGTTGTGGACGGTTTCACATTCTTGGCAGGTGCCTATATTTATTCGTTAGTCCCGTACTTTCCGCCAACGCTTAAAGAGCGCGAGAAATTTGATTGGACGATCTTTAGAGATGGTCGCTACCTCGCAGCAACGCTGATGGCAGCTGTGACAAATATTCAATTTGTAGTTCAGAATGTTGGAATCCCAATCTGGGTTGTGAAATATACAGATGCTCCTCGGTGGTGGGTATCGACTCTTCTCCTGCTTAATACCGCTGCGGTCGTCATGTTTCAGATGAAGGTAAGTAAGAGAACTAAGCCGCTCAAAGATTCTGCAAATCAATATCTCTTTACCGGCATACTTTTGGCAGCGGCATGTCTTCTCTATGCAACAGCAGAAGGGCCATCAGCCCAGGTAGCTTCCTTCTTACTTATTGCAGGTATGGCAGTTCATGTCCTTGCCGAGTTAATCATCTCCATGATTCACTGGCAGATTTCATTTGATCTCGCTGATGAATCGAGACAAGGTGCTTATTACGGAATTTGGACCTTAGGTAATGGCCTCAGCGAGATCATCGGACCTTCACTTGTTACCTTTGCACTTGTTTCGCTAGGTAAGCCAGGGTGGGCGCTATTGGCGGCGATATTCGTGCTCAACACAGCTCTCTTCAGAGTTGTTGTACTAAGGTCTCCTAAATGAAGAGTTTACTTAAAGCCTCGCACTTCGGACCTACCGTCATAGTCGTAACTGTTACCTACTTACTTGCACTCTCACAATATTCTGCTCTTTCTTCGCTTCAAATCGCTGTAGCAATCTTCGCCGGCCAATTAGTCGTTGGCTGGAGTAATGATCTGATGGATTATGACCTCGATAGTGCTGCTGGACGAGAGAAGAAGCCTTTGGTAAGCGGTGAGTTGAAGATAGCGACTTTAAGAAAAGCGATTCCGATTGCTCTCTTTCTTGCAGCAGTTCTCTCACTTATTGGCCCTCTGGGAATTAAAGGAACGCTAATACATCTCCTCGGAATCTTGAGCGCACTTGCCTACAACTTCAAACTCAAGGCAACAATCTTCTCTCCGCTTCCATATGCTTTTTCCTTTGGAAGCCTTCCTTGGGCGGTCTATCTTTCGAATGGTGAGAATCCACCACTGTGGCTCTTCCTTGGTTTTATATTGATCTCAGTAGCGTTTCATTTCCTCAACGTTCTGAAAGATCTCAGTTGGGATATTCAACAAAGCGTACTTGGCCTTCCGCAACGATTGGGTCGCACCAAGAGCATCACAGTTGCACTTGTATTAGTGCTATTAGCGATTGTAGAAGCAATAACCCTTCGATAAAGGTTAAAGATCCATTTGCGTGCCGAGGGTGATGACTCTGCTCTCAGGTAATCCGAAGTAATTCGATGCAGTCGTTGCATTGCGATGAAGTATGGAGAAGACCTTCTCTGTTGCACCTTTGAGGTTTCCTTCAGGAGACTCGATAAACTTTCGATCTGCCAGGTAATAGGTGCAGAGCGCTTCCTCTTCTGCTGTCATGACGTTCTCGATGATTGTCTTCTGAATGTTCACATCTTGCATGAAACCAACCCAGACGTAGAGCTGCTGAACGCGGCCATTGATCTCTTTAAGTGTTGGCCTCGCTGTTACGACTGGAACATCTCCCTGAACGACGGTAACGATAAGAATCTTCTCTGGACATGAGTGGAGGTTCTTTAACTGTGCAGCTAGCGCTTGTGGAACCCTTAGGGCATTCGTTGATAGGTATACGCCAGTATCTGGGATTACAGAAACCGACTTTGAATCAATCGCGCTATCAACATCATCCCAAGTAATGTTCTGATCGCGGACCGCCTTTTCAAGAGCAGATTGCCCCTTGCGCCAAACCCACATCACATAGGTAATTGCGATTCCAACCAGAAGCGGAACCCAAGCGCCTTTAAAGATCTTGGTGACAGTTGCGATAAAGAATGAGAGATCGATTAAAACAAGTGGGGGAATGAGGAAATAGAGCGTGCGCTTCTTCCACTTAAGCTTCTCAACTGCTACATATCCAAAAGCAAGCGTTGTCATCAACATAGTTGCTGCGATTGCAAAGGAATATGCGTTGGCAAGTGCGCCTGATGTGCGAAAGTTAATGACCAAGAAGATTGAGCCTATGCCTACGATGAGGTTTACTGCAGGGACATAAATCTGGCCAATAACATCTTGATTGGTATGAATGATCTTCAGCCGTGGCAGGAGGCCAAGGCGCACCGCCTGGCGTGAAAGTGACGCTACGCCCGTGATGAGCGCCTGTGAGGCAATGATTGTTGCGAGCGTTGCAATAACCACAAGAAAGACACGGAGATTGTCATTAGGGGCAAGAGCGAAGAAGAGACTTATCTCGTCATGGGGCTTTTCAATCGCAATGACAGCCTGTCCCAAGTAATTGAGTATGAGAGCAGGAGCAACGACTAAGAACCAGCCAAGTCGAATCGCACGCTTTCCAAAGTGACCAAGGTCTGCGTAAAGGGCTTCCGCTCCAGTAATAGCAAGGATGACCGATGAGAGAATGATGAAGGTATGTAATCCGTGATGGCCAACATACTCAATGGCGTAACTTGGAAGGAGTGCCCTCATTACCTCGGGGCGAGTCTGCACCTTAATAAATCCGAAATAGCCAATAGTTGCGAACCAGATAAGGACGATCGGTCCGAAGACCTTTCCGATGGTATTGGTTCCGCGTGACTGGACTGCAAAGAGCGCCACCAAGATTGCAATCGTTAGTGGCACTGACCAGTGGGCAAGTTCTGGATTGATTGCAGAGATACCTTCAGTTGCAGATAAGACAGAGATTGCTGGAGTCAGCATTCCATCAGCAACCAGGAGGGCGGTGCCTAAAAGCAGGAAGACAAGAAATGCATACTTTCCTCCCGAGTTTGATTTTCTAATCTTGTTGGGAAGCAGTGCGAAGAGAGAAAGAATTCCGCCTTCACCATTGTTATCTGCTCGAAGGACAAATGCTAAATACTTGATTGATACAACGAGCATGAGCGACCAGAAGAGTAAGGAGACGACGCCGTAGATATCAAAAACAGATGTACCGGCGGTATTGAGGGATTCGCGTAGTGCGTAGATTGGACTTGTGCCGATATCTCCAAAGACCACACCCAATGCGCCTAATGTGAGTGCTCCAAGTGTTGTTTTCTGTGCTGCGTGATTCATACATTCCTCATCGGTCGAAGAGGTTCAGTCTAACTCGCAACTCTCATTCAGCTGCAGAACTCATAAATAAGAGTCGTTAGGCCTTCTTCACAATGCTTGATTTAAGGTTCATTGGACCAAAGCCATCGACCTTTGCCTCAATGTCGTGATCGCCAGGGCCATCAACCAATCGAATACCGCGGACCTTTGTTCCTACTTTTAAAGTATTTGAACTTCCCTTTACCTTCATATCTTTCACAATGGTCACATCATCGCCGTCGGCCAAGATATTTCCTGATGCATCTTTGATGACGCGAATAGCCTCGAGCTCAACATCGGCAGGGTTCCACTCATGCGCGCATTCAGGACAGACAAGGAGCGCGCCCATCTCGTATGAATATTCAGATTTGCATTCAGGGCATGGAGGAAGTTGATCGCTCATAGCCGAATTCTATTCTTAAAGGACTTTTGAGAGAAACTCTCGCGTGCGAGCCTCTTGCGGATTTCCTAATACTTGATCAGGTGTGCCGGATTCAACAACGACTCCTTCATCCATAAAGAAGACTGAGTCGGCAACTTCACGAGCAAAGCCCATCTCATGCGTAACAACGATCATCGTCATTCCAGTAGCGGCAAGATCTTTCATCACCTGCAGAACATCACCAACTAGCTCGGGATCAAGCGCTGAAGTAGGTTCATCAAAGAGCATCAACTTTGGCTTCATTGCTAGAGCTCGCGCAATGGCCACACGTTGCTGCTGGCCACCAGAAAGCTGCGATGGGAAGTGTGTGCTCTTATTGCCAAGGCCAACTCGCTCTAGTAAGGCAAGACCTTCAACTTCAGCCTTCTTCTTATCAACCTTTTGAACGTGAATAAGACCTGCAATGACATTATCAAGAGCAGTCATATGTGGGAAGAGATTGAAACGTTGAAAGACCATTCCGATATCTCTGCGTTGGATATCCGCCTCTGATTCGCGAAGTTCATAGAGCTTTCCATGTGCTTCGCGGTAGCCGATGATCTGGCCATCAACGAAGATGCGCCCAGCATCAATTTTCTCAAGGTGGTTGATGCAGCGAAGGAAGGTCGATTTACCAGATCCTGATGGACCGATGATGCAGGCAACCTCGCCTGGCTTAACTGTAAGAGAGACATCCTTGAGAACCTTATGGCTTCCGTAAGACTTATTAATTGCTTGTGCATCAACCATTAATTTACTCATGCCGAGATCACCGCATTTCGATTAAAGCCACGACCGAAGCGCTTCTCTAGGAAGTACTGAGCAGCCATCAAAATTGTTGTGTAGAAGAGGTACCAAGTGCACGCTACAAGCAGGAGCGGGATCGGGTTGTAAGTCTCGTTGGAGATATCACGCGTGCGTGCATAAAGGTCAGTGACAAGGGGGACAGCGGTAACAAGTGAAGTCGTCTTCAACATCGAAATGACCTCATTGCCAGTAGGCGGAATAATGACGCGCATCGCCTGTGGAATAACGATGTAGCGCATTGTCTGCAAGCTACTCATACCGATTGATTTAGCAGCCTCTTCTTGGCCAGAATCAACAGCGAGCAATCCGCCGCGAACAATCTCGGCCATATATGCAGCTTCATTGAGTGTTAATCCAAGAACTGCAATCCAGAATAGAGAGGCAGTCTGAGAAAGAGTGAGATGGAATCCAAGTGAAAAATCCCCGAAGTGGATCCAAGGAATACCAATAAATACTTCTTTGTAAATTGTTGAGAAGAGCCCCCAGAAGACGAGTTGCACATAAACAGGTGTGCCTCGGAAGATCCAGATAAATAGCCAGGCGAAGTTCTTAAAGATGGGGTTCTCCGTGCGGCGCATTACTCCGAGTGCAACGCCGAGGATGATGGCAAAGAACATCGAGAGAAGTGTCAGCTCTAGAGTGACAAGGGAGGCCTTAATTACTCGGCCATCGAGAAGGTACTTTCTAAATGCCGACCATTCGTATGCTTCACGAGAGGCGGCATCAACAATAATTCCTGCTAGTGCAACGAGAAGTAGCAGTGCCACTGCCCACCTTTTATAGTGGCGCAGAGGCACTGCTTGAATACTTCTCTTTTCGCTCAAGGTTAAATGCTACCTAATTAGGCAGTTGCACCATTGATTGTGAACTTAGAAACAGCACCTGCTTCTACGCCCCACTTCTTAAGGATTGAATCGTATGTTCCATCCTTCTTGATTGCAGCAAATGCTTCCTGGATTGCAGGCGCAAGAGTTGACTTCTTTGCAACTGCGATTCCGTATGGAGCTTCACCGAAGATCTTGCCAGCGAGAGCAAGCTTGCCCTTTGTCTGCTTCACGGCGTAAGCAAGCACAGGTGAATCAGCAGCTGTTGCATCTGCGCGACCAAGGATTACAGCAGATGTTGCCTGCTCGCCTGAATCGTAGGTAAGAAGAGTGATTGCCTTCTTGCCTGCCTTTGTGCATGCCTCTGATTTTGCAGAGATGTCATCAGCCTGAGTTGAACCTGTCATCGCTGAAACAATCTTGCCGCAAGCGTTATTTGGATCGAGTTTTACGCCAGTCTTTACAGCCCACTGAGTTCCAGCGCTGAAGTAGTTAACGAAATCAACAGAGGCTTGGCGCTCCTTTGTATCTGTAAATGAAGATACGCCGACATCGTACTTACCAGCCTTTACGCCAGCGAGAATTGTGTCGAACCCTGCAATCACATAGTTAGCTTTGACTCCAAGCTTCTTTGCAACAGCGTTGAAGAGGTCAACTTCCCAACCGATTACTTTGCCATTCTTATCTTTAAATTCATTTGGGCTATATGTCGCATCGATACCGATGTTGATAGCGCCAGCCTTGGTGATATTTGCAGGCAGCTTAGTTGCGGCTGTCGCAGAAGTTGTTGTCGAAATAGCTAAGCCGAGAATTGCTGTTGCAACAAAGGCGCGCTTGAGTACTGAATTCATAGTGGAATCCTCTAATTGAGATGAGATGAGTTTCAGGCAACGCTGCCTTGAGGGGAGTAATTCTAGCCGTTGATAAGAGTGCGAAGCTGCTTGATATCACTTGGGCTCACGCCGCAACAGCCACCGATGACCGCAGCCCCCAATGACTTCCACGCCTGAATTTCGGAAATCTCAAAGCTTGAGTTGATTGGCCCGAGCCAGACTTTTGCAACTGCATCCCATTCGCGTCCAGAGTTTGGGTAAACCACAAAGGGGATTGAGGATTGCGCGCCCCTTAAGAGGGGAGCGATGAATGAAGGCTTTGTGCAGTTAATTCCGACTGCAACAGAAGAAGGTGCTGAATTAACAAGAGCTACTGCATCAGCAAATTTCTCGCCGGATGAGAGTTCGGTTTCAGATTTACATGAGAATGAAATCCAGAAAGGCATCTCAGGCTTTATCTCCCGAATGAGTTCGATGATTGCGGTAGCTTCTGTGAGTTCTGGAATAGTCTCGACAGCGAGAAGATCTGGATTAGTTGCAATGAGTGCAAGAAGACGTTCACGATGGAAATCCTTCAGTTCTTCTTCGCTCAGCCCGTAATTGCCACGATATTCAGAACCATCTGCAAGGTATGCACCATATGGACCAACAGATGCTGCGACTTTAACCCCAGGGAAACGGGCAAGCTCAGTGGAATCAATAAGTGCTTTATCTACATCATCCTTGCTCCAGCCGAGCGCTTCACAACCTGGATATGTGATTTGGTAAGAGCTAGTAATGAGCACTTGGGCTCCAGCATCTGCAAATAGTTTATGGGCAGCGCGTACCTGATCAGGATGGCTCTTCAAGAGCTCTCCAGACCATAGGGATGTGTTGAGGGTGTTACCTAACTCTTCGAGTGCAGTAGAAAATCCGCCATCGAGAAGAGTTATCTGATTAAACATATTTAAAGTATATAAATCATCGATAGTTCTGAGCAATTAGCGAGACATTTTTCCCAAAGTTTGAAGATATTTGGGATTATTAAATGTGCTTTGGATCCAGCCAGAACAAATCCCAGACATGTCCATCGAAATCTTCGAATCCCCAGCTGAACATGAAGCCATTATCTTCAGGCTCATTTATTTTTTTGGAGCCTAATTCAAAAGCTTTTTCGGCTAATTCACGAACTTTTGCAGATGATTCGCAAGAGAGTGAAATGAGCATTTCAGTAGTTGAAGGATCAGCGATTGGCTTATCAAGAAATTTCTTAAATCGCTCTTCAATGCAGAGCATTGCATAGATATTCTCGCCGATAATCATGCATGTTGACTCTTCCGAAGTGAATTGCTGATTAAAGGTAAAGCCAAGGGCAGTAAAAAACTCAACGGACTTGTTAAGGTCCTTAATTGGCATATTTAAGAAGATTGAATTAATCATTATTTAACTGGTACTCCGATGACCATTTCGTAATCTGCTGACATGCTGCATCGACAATTACGCCTGCGTAGTAATCTATTGGAACATCAGCTTCCATGCTTGGAATAGATGCGTCGTAAAAGGTCTGCGTTTTAGCTAACTCTGTTCCGCGTGCCTTACCGAAGAATTCTTGCCACGCAGCAGGAATTGCCTGGGCGTCATATTTTTCTGGATTAAAGATTGTGAAGATGGAGGTACGCACTCCAACGATTTTGCCGCTATTGATTGTGATTATTTCAGACATATCTAGTTCCTATTTCCCAGAAGCGAGTTGCTCGGCATGCTCAGATGGATGCTTGATATAGATGGCAAGCCAAGTATTGATTGAGTACTCACCTGATTCGCTATGAACGCCTGAATTGTTCAGTTGCTCAGGTGTGAGGCGCTTGAGAATCTCTAGGGAAGATGCACGAACCGCGGAGAAGACATTAAGAGAGATCTCAATGGGAAGTTCTCTGTAGCCAAGAGTTGAATGTTCACCCCACGCACCTTCGTCATAACCCTGAATCTGAGTGCCGGGTTCAACAATAAGTCTGCGCAATCGTGCATATGACTGCGCTTCACTATCAGCAACATGATGGATGACCTGGCGCGGGCTCCAGCCATCTCCTTCAGTTCTATCCATATCGTCGGCACTCAACTTCTTCACTGCAGATAGGAATTCTTCTGTAGCAGCTTGATATGCAGCAATTGCGGCGGTGTGATCCATTGTGATCCTTAGCCTTTGAACTTACGAATCTCTTGCGGCCATCCGCAAGCAATACCAATTCTTGAACCCCAGTGCTGTGCATCTTCATCTGAGGCAACATCAATGAGTGTCATTCCGCCTAGGAACTCGCCATCAGTTGTGATTGGTCCGCCAATCACACCATTCTCATCGGAGCCAAAAGCTTCTTCGATCTCTTCAATTAGTCCGCCAGCAAATATAAGAGCATTGGCTTCTT
>CANGLK010000031.1 GCA_947454735.1 Candidatus Nanopelagicaceae bacterium | reverse complement strand
GCGGTAAAGAATGCAAAGGCTAAGGCCACTTCTTATGCCAAGCTTCTCGGAGTAAAGCTCGGCAAGGTTAATTACCTCACCGAAAATGGCAGCCCATCGATCTCTGTCCCTGTATTCGCAGCTGCAGCAAAGGCTGAAGATGCTTCAACTATTGTTGATCTTGGTCAGCAAGATGTCACAGTCTCTATCACCATTCAGTGGGCTCTCTAATAATCTAGTTCGCACACTTTTTGCCCTATGAGAGGGCTATTTCTGCTGCCACCTCACCGGTTTGGAGCATCACCTCTGAACCGGTATTCTTTCCCAGCCTCATACGTCCCCATCGTCTAGGGGCCTAGGACATCGCCCTTTCACGGCGGTAACACGGGTTCGAATCCCGTTGGGGGCACGGACAGTCTCGCAAGAGTCTGAACACAGCAGTAAAGGCTTTGATTTATCAAGGCCCGGTAGCGCAGTTGGTTAGCGCGCCGCCCTGTCACGGCGGAGGTCGCGGGTTCAAGTCCCGTCCGGGTCGCTAGAAGAAGAGAGTGTCCACACGCTCTCTTCTTCTTACTTAACAACTCAATATTGGCTCGGTAGCTCAGTTGGTACGAGCGCGCGACTGAAAATCGTGAGGTCGACAGTTCGATCCTGTCCCGAGCCACTCTTATTGATCAATGTATGCAAGGCTTTGCTTATGAAGGCCGGTAGCAACTCTTACCTTCTCATCCGGCAATTCACATCGCCGATTGTTTTAATTCTTCTTCTGGCAACGGTGATCTCATTTATTGTCGGTGACGTCATAGATAGCGCAATCATTCTTGCAATCATCATCCCCAGCGGGCTCTTAAGTTTCTTCCAAGAAGCGCGCGCCGGCAAAATAATGGAGACACTTCTTCAACAACTTTCCACCAAAGTTCTCATCCGACGAGATGGCAAAGATCTGCTTATTAATCCCGAAGAACTCGTCGTAGGTGATTCGGCAGTACTCAAAGGTGGGGACCTAATTCCTGGCGATCTCACAATTGTTGAGTCAGAACAGTTGATGGTCGATGAATCAGCTCTGAGCGGAGAATCATTTCCAATAGAGAAGAATTCCGGTGACATTTATTTCGGAACTCATGTTGTTTCAGGCTCTGCTGTTGCTAAGGTCGTTGCTCTTCAAAGTCAGACACGCTTTGGTAAGTTGGAAGCATCACTCCAAAAGGCGGCACCTAAGACTTCATTTGAAATCGGTGTCGAGAAATTTGGTCGGCTGATTGCACAGGCAATGGGAGTCTTGGTTGTTGCGATATTTCTTATCAATATCTACTTTCACCGACCATTCCTTGAATCACTTCTCTTCTCCCTTGCCCTAGCTGTGGGACTCACGCCACAACTCTTGCCAGCAATTATTAGTGTTTCACTGAGCTCTGGGGCTCATTTAATGGCGAAGAAAAAAGTGCTTGTTAAGCGCCTTGACGTCATTGAAGACTTTGGCTCTATGACGGCGCTCTGTACCGATAAGACGGGCACCCTCACTATCGGTGTTGTTAATCTCAACTCTGCAATCGATCTGTCAGGTAAAGAGAGTGAAATTGTTCTCCAATTGGCATCTCTTAATGCGGGCCTACAAAACAGCTTCAATAATCCGATAGATGAGGCAATACTTTCGGCTCATCCTCTGAAGACAGAGCTGCATGCTCTCGCTGAGGTTCCGTATGATTTCAATCGTCGAAGGCTGACAGTTCTTACTTCAGATGGAATGGCAATTACTAAAGGTGCTTTTCACTCTATCCTTGAAATTTGTGCGGATGCGCAGGTTGATGGCTCAATAGTCTCCATCAAGGAGGCAGAAGAAAAGGCCACCGCCATCTTCACAACGCTCAGCGCCCAGGGTGGTCGAATCATTGGAGTCGCTACCAAATCTTCACCTTCTACGTCTTTCTCCGTTGAAGATGAGGTCGGCTTTACTTTGCAAGGCTTCCTCGTCTTTATCGATCCTCCGAAAGAAGATGCTAAGGAGGCTATCGATGAAATTAGGTCTCTCGGAATAGAGCCCTTTCTGATCACTGGCGATAACGCTCTCGCGGCAGGTTATATCGGGGGAAAAGTGGGGCTCTACTCTGACCGAATCATTGATGGAAAGACTCTCTCCGGAATTTCCGATGCAGAGTTAGATTCTGCACTCGCTCAAGTTCGAATCTTCGCAGAGGTGGATCCGCTACAGAAAGAGAGAATTGTTCTCGCCCTCAAGCGCCTTGGCCACACAGTCGGCTTTTTCGGCGATGGAATTAACGATTGCGCTGCTATCAAAGCGGCCGACGTCGGAATTTCTGTAAATAACGCAGTTCCTGTTGCAAAGAGTTCCGCGGCAGTTGTTCTCCTCGAAGCAAATCTCAAAGTACTCGCAGATGGAGTTCGTGTAGGTCGAAAGACATTCCTCAACACGATGAAATATATCCGGGTGGGACTGAGCGCTGCATTTGGAAATATGCTCTCAATGGCTATCGCCTCGATCTTCTTGCCCTTCTTGCCATTGCTCCCTATGCAGATCCTCTTGTTAAATTTTCTCTCTGACTTTCCGGCCCTCATGATCGCCGGCGATAACGCAGATCCCGAAGTCCTACTCACGCCACGACGATGGGATATTGCTTATATTCGCAAGTTCATGTTGATATTTGGCCTGATCAGCTCTCTCTTTGACTTAGCTACTTTCTGGATTCTGATTAACATTTTTAACGCAGATGAAGTTCTCTTTAGAAGCGCGTGGTTTATCGAGTCAACTCTTACCGAGCTCATCGTCATGTTTGTATTGCGCACCCAGCGACCATTCTGGAAGAGCAAGCCAGGCAAGGGCTTGGCCATCTCTAGCGCAGTCTTGGCAATAATTGTTATCGCCCTGCCATATATGTGGGTCGGGCCAAGACTTCAGCTCGATGGCGTTCCAGGAAACCTCTTACTTACATTTGCAGTTCTCATCACAATATATGCCGCTCTTAACGAAGCGGTGAAGAGATTTCTGCTTACGCGGTTAGTGCGACGCTAGGAAAATACTCTCGATAGATTTATCGAGAGTTGTATCAAAATCATCCTCACTCTGTTGAGCAGTGAGCCCTTCCGTTAAGGCGCGGGAGAAGCTTGCAATCAGACCATCGTTGAGAGCTAACCTCCGATTTGCCTCGCCTCGGCTGTAACCTCCAGATAGCGCTGCTATTCGAACGATATTAGAAATTGAAATGAGGTCCTTATAGAGATTCGTCTTTTCAGGAAGAGTCAGCTTCAGCATCACCTTTGATTCCTCAGGTAGCGCATTTAATCTCACCTTCAAGCCAGCATGGAGCAATACTTCGGCCTCCGCTTTCTCTGGGCTATTGATGTCTACCTCGGGCTCGATAATTGGAAGAAGTCCTTGCGCAATGATCTCCTTCGCTAATTGAAATTGTTGATCAAGGATGGCATTTATTCCTTCAGGGTTGGCGCTCTTAATCACAGAGCGCATCTTTGTACCAATTACATTATGTGCGAGTGCTGATTCGAGGCGAGAGCTGAGTTGTGGAATGTCTTTCATCAGCTGAACGCCGTTGGACTCTCCTGCTAGTCCATTATCTACTTTGAGAAATGTTGGAATTCCTTTTATCTTCCAGAGATATTCAGCGCTACTAAAACTCTCGATTGATCTATTCATCGTTTCTTCGAAGAGGATTACAGCAAGAATTCGTTGACTCGTAAAACTTGGACTTGTGATGATACGGGTGCGCATTGCATGCACGAGATCGAACATCTCGGCTTCATTGGAATACTTGGATTCATCAAGGCCATAGAGTTTGAGCGTCTTCGGAGTGCTTCCTCCGCTCTGATCCAAGGCAGCGATGAATCCTCGGCCGTTATGAATTCGCTCTAATTGTTCGCTCCTCATTTAAAGAAGTTTAGGCTCTCCCAGCAATACTTCAAGATGTGACTGCAGCTTGAATGGATCGCCATCCACAAGGAGGCGTTTATCTCTACCTAGCTCACCAAAGACGATGGTGAAATCACGACTTCTCAGATTGAAAGCCTCTGCCAATTGCTTAATAACAGCTTGGTTTGCTTTGCCGTCGACAGCCGGAGCTTGAACTGCGACGACAAGGCGAGGGGGTTCGCCGACGCTTCCGCCCACTTTATTTCGAGAAGAGTTTGGCCTTACGCGAATCTCAAGAAGGAATGGCACGAGCTAATAAAAGATTTAGCCTGCTGAACCAGAACCTGAAGGTCCTGCTTTGCGCTGCACCTGTGGTGCACCACCTGAGCGCTGTCCGCCCTTAATCTTTGATCCACTCTCAGCATGATTCTGAGTGCCTGGAGCGCCCTTCTTATTCTTCTTTGCTTCAAGGGCTGCAAGCATCTTCGCTTTTACATCATCTGCTGGTGTGTTAGACATGAAAGTAGTTTACCCCTCAGATGGAATTCGTAGGAATGCTACGAGCTTTGCAAGCCATGTAATTGCAGCGAAGATCATGATCTGAACCCCCCACGTATCTGGCCAGGTATAGAGAGCAAGTGCGAGAGCTGCATAGAAGGCGGCGAGTGACCAGAGCGTGATTGCTGTCGACTTTCGCTGAAAACCAAGGCGCATCAAACGATGCGAGAGATGGTCGCGACCGCCTTGAAATGGAGAGATGCCGCGGTAGAGGCGTGAAGCCACTGCAACCGTTGTATCCAAAATTGGTATTGCCATCAGAAGGACAGGGATTGCGATTGATTTATATGTGGGTACCACGCCTGGTGAGAGGCGAATGGTGAGCACAGAGATGATGATTCCTAAGAAGAGGGATCCAGCATCACCCATGTAGATCTTGGCAGGGTGGCGGTTCCAGATGAGGAAGCCAGCTGTCGCTCCTGCCGTCACGACAGCGAGGGCGCTTACCAAAACCTGCTGGCGGTCATAGGCGATAAAGAATGTAAAGAAGGTAATAACTGCAACGGTTCCCGCTGCTCCCCCATCATGATTATCAAAGAAGTTAATTGAATTACAGACTCCGACAATCCATAACGCTGTAATCGCATAGTTTAAGAAGGTATTTCCAAATGCAACACCGCTTGTATCCGTTGCAATCAAGATAGATGCAACTGCAACCGCGGTAACTGTCTGTGCGATGAGGCGCGGCCAAGGTTGTAATCCACGAAGATCATCCCAAAGTCCCATCGCCGAGATTGCAATTGCTGGAACAAGTACTGTGCTTGCCAGGCGAATTGTCTGCCATGAGAAATCAACAGCCAACATCGAACCATATGACGCGGCAACGACGCCAATTGCGATAGCAACTCCGCCAAGATATGGGACGGGTTCTTTCTGAACTTTACGTTCGAGATTCGGTGCATCCACTGCGTTGAAGTGGAGTGCAACTTTACGAATCTGTGGAGTGATAACTCCTACAAGAACAAATGTAAGAAAGCCAAGTAGGGCAAATTGTGCGACTGAATAATTCATAGATGAAAAGTTTTAACTGTTGCTCTTAAAGTAATTAGCTCGAAGCTCATCTACCTCTGACTTGCGATAGCGACGATGTCCACCCAATGTGCGGATCGATGTCAGTTTTCCAGCCTTTGCCCAACGAGTGACTGTCTTGGGATCGACTCCAAAGAGATCGGCGACTTCACGAGGAGTCAGAAGGGTCTCAGCGACAGGAATGCGTTCCACTACAGCTACCCCTTTCATCTCCTTGGAGGTAATGTCCGATTTGCTCCGTTATGTCGGGAAGTATCGGGGAGAAAGGGGTCAATTGGCAAGGGGCTTACATCGCTGATTCAAGGGCCTGAACCGGGCGCCAACGGCTGACGAGGCGGTTATAGCCCTCACCAGCGATCGAGCCGTCACCACTTGCAAGTCCAGAGAGGCTAAAGATCACATCTTCTATCGAGCCATCATCTTCAATGCCGGCCATTCCATTCGCCTTGAGAGTTCCATCGAGATAGTGAGCCAACCCTCCATAGTCGAGTTCAACCATTGATAACGGGTGGAAGAGCTCTAACCAATCAATGAGGTCTGCAATCTCTTCCTCAACAATGCCATCGCCGAAAGAGCGCAAGACAATCTCATGTGAATTCTTAGAGCGCTCGAGCGCCTTTGCAATTGTTGTTCGCGCACGAGAGTAAGCAATCTCTTCGACATATCCGCGTTCACGTTCTTCAGGGATAAAGAGCGCAAGCCAACGTGGTGGAACCATCCATGTCTCAGTAAGAATATGTGGAACACGATCTTCCATATTATCCATTCCTGATGTGATCACCTCTTCAAGTGCAGGTGGGATAAAGAATGGTGTGACAGTAGATGGCATTGAATCTTTAAATTCATCGAGCGCCGACCAGACACGTGTTGCAGTGGACCATGGAGAGATGTAACGAATTCCATCGACATCTAATACATGAACACCGTCGGGGCGAAGCGCTGGAGATTCTGGCGCAACTAATCTGCGGAGAGCGAGCGCTTGTTCTTCTTCACGAGTATCAGCATCTGCCGATAGTGATTCCCAACGAAGTCGATCAGCTGCAGGAAATGCAGAGATGGGTTCGAAGATTCGAAGGGAAGCAACGTAAGGAGTTGAGCTCATAGGAGCTCTGCTTTACGCGCGTGAAATGTAATTGCCCTCAGCGAACGGATCGTCGTCATCACGCTCTGGCTGAAGTGGTGCATCGCTATGAAGCTCCTTTGCGAGACGTTCAATATCCATCTCTTGGGAGTTGTACTTCAAATCACGAGCGACTTTTGTCTGCTTTGCTTTTGCACGGCCGCGACCCATGGGCGAGACCTCCTCATCGGAACTATGTGTGTTTCAGGGGGGTAGGTTATCGCGTAGAGAGCCTGGCCACCAAAGCAGAGGCCTCAGCCCTCGGATTCGACCTTAAATGAGCCCTTCTGAGCGCGATGGCGGAGGGCGTAGAGCCCCACGACCTGCAAAATCAGGCTCAGGGACATCGTCGGAAGACGGAATCGGTGGTCGCCGATTGTGCCCATTCCGACCAGCCATGAGATCACCACTGGCGTGAAGGTGAGCCAGGCGAGCTGGCTGTAGATGCCCTTAAAGGAGCGGAGCCAGAAGAAGCCGATAAAGAAGAGGCTGATGCAGCTGAGCATCCAGATCCATGAGATGAATTTTCCAAATCCGCCGTAGACAAGGTCGTGACCCTGCTGGCTGCCACGAGCGATATTAAGGAGTGGATCGATCTTCAGCCATGGATTGCGCGCCATGGTTCCGTTGACGATTGGACCAGACCACGGTGACCAGTAGAAGAAACCTTTATTGATGAAGAGTTTCACTGATTTCACTGGGTTGCTCGCATACCAGTTGATCACGCACTTCACGACTTCGTTATCTGTAACGGTCGTAGCTGGTGCAACTGGATCACATGGAACATCTGGGCCCTTGTGTGCGTAACCACCATCTGTCTGATCGCCTGCACCTAGGCGCATAGTCACACCAAGGTTTGTTGAGATCACAGCGCCGTTGCCAGCTTTCTGGTTTCGCGCAATCAGCGCAACTGGCGCAAGAGCCATGATGCCCATGACGCCAACGAGAATGAGCGCTTGATGCTTGCGGTTCTTATGAGCAACTGCCCAGATCACTGCAACAACAAGTGTTGTGAGAACCCAACGTGGTTGCATAAATGAAGCGAGAGCAAAGAAGCCACCGACTGCTGCAACGCGATTCCAGAAGCGTCGATCTACAGTATTCATCTGTGACTTAACAATCAGACCTGTCACCATCAACATACATGAAGCGATTGGGCTCTCGTATCCGACTGCAAGTGAGCTCAATGAGAGAGTTGGATTGATTGCTAGCACCATTACAATCCAGAAGAGATATGGCTTTAACTTTGTATCTCGAAGTTGGCGAGTGAAGTAATAGCTTGCATAAGCGTAGAAAGCGCTCTGAACAATTGAGATGACCCACAAGATATGTGAGATCGAAATCTTCGTCATCAACCAGATAAGAATGGGATAGCCAGCTGGCCAGTAGCCGAGGAGATGTTCCTTTGAATAGAGACCATCTTTGAGGATCCCGTCGACGCCGCCGAGATAGTTCTCGCCATCGGCGCCAAGCCAACCACCACCGGTGGCGTTGCTCATGATGATTAATTTAACCAAGAAGGTGATTACTGGAATCGCAATCAACCAATAGCCCAGACGTTGATCCTTCTTACCCTGCGCTGCTTTTACCTTCTTAGACTTGCTCGCCATCGATGTATTCCTCTAGTTAGTACTACTTATATTCAGAGGCTAAGTATGAGCGAGGAGAGCCCTTTTCTGCTGCTTTTTCGACCTTTCCGGCAATCCATGCCTTCATGCCTCGGGCAGCGAGTGAGCGAACGATGAGGTCGGCAACTGTTGGATCAACGATTGCGCTCATACCAATTCCAACATTCCATGTCCGTTCAAGATCTGCTTGTGGGACGCCTGCAACAACGGCGAGAAACTTCATCTCTTGCGGTAGCGACCACGTTGAACGGTCGTAGATTGCAGTAAGGCCATCGGGAATAACTCGAGCAGTGTTATCTGCAAGTCCTCCACCGGTGATATGGCTAAAGGTGCGGATATTTTCTTGCTGAGCTTTGATAAGCGCTAAACAATCCAATGTGTAAATCTCTGTTGGGGTAAGAAGGACTTCACCAAGTGACTTTGAGAAGTCGTAGTTACGAGTGATATCGAGCTCTTGCGTTCCAATGATGTGGCGCACCAATGAGAAGCCATTTGCATGGATTCCACTTGCTGGCATTGCAATAATCAGATCGCCTTCCTTGACACGATCTGCACCGAGTTGAAGGTGTGCGTCTACAACTCCTGTTGCAGCGCCGGCAATATCGAACTCATCTTCCTTTAAGAGACCTGGGTGTTCTGCCGTCTCTCCCCCGACCAGTGCTGTTCCCGCCTTGATGCAGCCGGCCGCAATGCCAGAGACAATCGCTGCAATTCGCTCGGGGATAACTTTTCCAACAGCGATGTAATCCGTCATGAAGAGTGGCTCTGCTCCACACACAACAAGATCATCAACGACCATTGCTACAAGATCTTCACCGATGGTGTCATAGATACCCATCTGACGAGCAATCTCAGTCTTAGTGCCAACGCCATCTGTCGATGTTGCAAGTAGCGGTTGTTGCATATTCTTCATCGCAGATGCATCGAAGAGGCCGGCAAAGCCACCGATACCGCCCATGACCTCGGGGCGGGATGCTCGAGAGACGGATGCCTTCATAAGTTCAACGGCGCGATCGCCAGCATCGATATCGACACCTGAATCTTTATATGTTGCCATCGTTATGCCTCCGTGATTTCTAAACGAGTCTTGCCCTCTGAAAGATCGGCGGGAATTGCGATCGGATATTTGCCCGAGAAACAGGCTGTACAGAGCTTATTTTCAGCGATTTTCGTCGCCTCTATAAGTCCTTCCTCAGAAACGAAGGCGAGTGAATCTGCGCCGATTGATTGGCGAATCTCTTCAACAGTCATCTCTGCGCCGATAAGTTCTGCACGCGTTGCAAAATCGATTCCGTAGAAACATGGCCACTTAACCGGTGGCGATGAAATACGAACGTGAATCTCGAGCGCTCCTGCCTCACGTAACATTTTAACAATCGCTCGTTGTGTATTTCCACGAACGATTGAGTCATCGACAACAACAATGCGCTTACCCTCAATAATCTCTCTCAACGGATTGAGCTTGAGACGAATACCGAGCTGACGAATTGTCTGTGACGGTTGAATAAATGTTCGACCCACGTAAGAGTTCTTGACAAGTCCTAAGCCAAATGGAATTCCAGATTCTTTTGCAAAACCAATAGCTGCCGGTGTTCCAGATTCTGGTACTGGAATCACAAGATCTGCATTGACTGGTGACTCAACCGCTAAGCGGCGACCAATTGCTCCGCGCACCGCATGAATTCCTTGTCCAGCAATTGTTGTATCAGGACGAGCAAGATAGACATATTCAAAGATGCAGCCCTTTGGATTTGGTGTTCCCCACATCGTAGAGCGAAGACCATCTTCATCGATAGCGATAAATTCACCTGGTTCGATTTCTCGAAGAAAAGTTGCACCGACGATATCAAGGGCTGCTGTCTCTGATGCAACTACCCAACCATTTTCAAGTTGGCCGAGAACGAGTGGGCGAACTCCATTGAGATCGCGAGCTGCGTAGAGAGTTGTCTCATCCATGATGACAAGTGAGAATGCTCCCTGAAGTAGAGGCAGTACAGCGATGATGTTCTCTTCGATTGTCTCGTGATCCTGTAGACCAATGAGAGCTGTAATGATCTCTGTATCCGTTGTTGCTCCGCGACCTTGCTTAGGAGATTCAGTCTCAAGTTCGCGAACAAGATCAAAGAGTTCGCCGGTATTGGTGAGATTTCCATTGTGGCCTAAAGCGATTGTGCCGTACTTAGTAGGGCGCAGAGTTGGCTGAGCATTAACCCAGGTGCTCGAGCCCGTTGTGCTGTATCGACAGTGCCCTATGGCGATATCACCCTTAAGTGAAGAGAGGTCGCTCTCGGTAAATACCTGAGATACAAGGCCCATATCTTTAAAGATAACGATGCGTTCGCCATCAGATGTTGCGATACCTGCAGATTCTTGACCACGGTGTTGAAGTGCATAGAGACCGTAAAAGGTTAACTTTGCGACCTCTTCTTTTGGAGCATAAACGCCAAAGACGCCACACGCATCCTGCGGTCCTTTATCTTGATCGAGAAGATTGTGGTTGAGATTTCCATCGGCTCTACGTGTCATGGTTTCTCCGAAAGAGGTAGTAGGTGGCTTAAATCTGCACGCACGCCTGATGCGCTAATCAATCCATCGTTGTAGGCATCTGCCCAGCTACGCTCTCCATAGACAAGTTGCAGCCATGTAGCTGCCTCCATCTCGATCACATTCGGTGGCGTTCCGCGAGTGTGCTTTGGGCCTTCGCCACATTGCACAGCGGCATAAGGAGGAATGCGTACCTCGATTGCCTTACCCGGATACTTATCTGCGAGGAGTGCAAGCGTTGACTTGACCTCACTCAGAACCTTTGGATCGCGCATATCTCTCTTAGCCAAACAACTTCTTAAATGTCTCGGTGTGAGCGCGGCGGAGTTCGGACAATGAGATTGTTGCATCGTTGATAACGAGCGCATCTCCCCCTGTTGTTCCGATTTTTGCCAATGGAATTGAGTAAGAGGCAGCGAGAGTTTCAAGTTCTGAAGTCTTTGCTGAATCGATAGCAACCACAACTCGCCCTGGCGTCTCACTGAGAAGTGAGATCCCGGGGTTATCGATCGAAATCGTTGCTCCGATGTTATGGCGAAGAACCATTTCAATGAGTGAGATTGCAAGACCACCTTGACTGAGATCATGGGCTGCAGTGAAGAGTGCGCTCTTATTTCCTGCAACGAGAAGATCGATCAAGCGCATCTCTCGCTGGAGATCTGCAGTAGGTGCAATACCTCCACGCATTCCATGGATATATGCCCACTCGCTACCTGAGAGATTCTCATCGGTTGTGCCGAGGAGGAAGAGCTCTAAACCAGCGTCTTTAAAGGACATTGGGGTGCGTGTACGCACATCATCGATGACTCCAAGGACGCCAATAACAGGTGTCGGAAGGATTGCAACGCTACCGGTCTGGTTATAGAAGGAGACATTTCCGCCAGTAACAGGAAGTCCCATCTC
>CANGLK010000030.1 GCA_947454735.1 Candidatus Nanopelagicaceae bacterium | reverse complement strand
TATGAAGCGTTTGTAAATGAATAGAACTGTGTAAGGCGGATGCGCCACGCTGCGATCCATAAAATTGAAGAGCCCAACAAGTGAGCCGCGACGAGTCCCTCTGGAACTCCGAGTAGATATTGCACATAACCAATCGCACCTTGTGCGAGAGCGATAGCGAGAAAGATGATGAGATAGCGCTGGGTATCGGGCGCAAAGTTTTTGGACTTCTTGTAAATCCCAGCAATTGTAAGAAGTATGAGAGCAACAACGAGAAAGCCATGAATAGTTGCAACTGTCGCAACTGCAACATCTAGTCGTGGAGTCTCTGCATCTCCTGCATGTGGACCTGCACCGGTCACAAGTGTTCCAACTGCGATGACGATGAATGTCAGAACTGTGTGTGCGGTGATAAATGGTGAGATGCGCGAATTATCAATACGAACTCCTTCACTACGAATCAGCAAGGTATGTGCTGCCGCAATTAAGAGGATTGAGAGTATGAAGTGCGATGCAACAGAGAGAGGATTGAGTTTGGTCAGAACTGTGATGCCTCCCAAGATAGCTTGACCAAAGATGCCCGCTACTTGAGAGAAAGCTAAGAGGCGGAGATCTCGACGTGCTGTGCGAATTACAAGGAGGACCATCGCAACTGCGGTAAAGAAGAGGAGAAAGGTCAAGAGGCGATTGCCGAATTCAATCCAAGCATGGAGCGCGCCTTGAGCCTGTCCCGCTACCGGGGTATAGGAATCTTTGGTGCATTCTGGCCAGGTCGGACAACCAAGGCCTGATCCAGTTACTCGGACTGCACCGCCAGTAAGGACGAGAACTGCCTGAAGGGCGAGGAGTAGGCGGGCTACCGGGGTCAGGGCGCGGGTAGCTCTCATACCTGAAGCCTACCGAGGGAGCCCGCTTGAGCGTGCCAAGTGGCGAGGTGTTGGCAATTACGACACAATAGTGTTGTGAAAATCGACGAGCTCAGCACACGCAATGCGGTGGCACGTTCTGTGCTCGAAAATGGACCATCTACTGCGGTGGCCATCGGAGAGCGACTTGGGCTGACTCCAGCCGGCGTACGACGCCACCTCGATCTTCTCATTGGCGATGGGATCCTTGAAGCGAAAGAGCCACATAGCGCTCTTGTCCGCGGACGTGGTCGACCTTCTAAGGTCTTCATTATGACCGATGCGGGCCGTGAAAAATTTGAACATTCATACGATGATTTAGCAGTTGCAGCGCTGAAATTCATTACAGCTCAATCAGGCCCACACCTAGTCAGCATTTTTGCAAAGTTTCGCGCCGATGAGATGGGGCGTAGAGCAGAGCCTGTACTTGCAAAGAATAAGAACCGAAGCGCAGCTCTTGCGGAGTTTCTTAATAAAGAAGGTTATGCAACAACTGTGCAACCTCGTGAATTTGGTGAAGAGCTCTGCCAACATCACTGTCCTATCGCACACGTAGCAGCGGAATTCCCGCAACTATGTGAAGCAGAGACAGAACTTTTCTCAAAGGTACTCGGCACTCACGTGCAACGACTTGCAACGATTGCCCATGGCGATGGAGTCTGTACAACTTTTGTTCCAAAAATTACGGAGAAGAAAACACTAACGTCTGGAAAGGCGCGCTAATGACAACTGCACACCCAGAACTCGAAGGCCTCGGAAATTACGAGTACGGATGGTCTGATGGAAATGATGCTGGAACCAATGCAAAACGTGGTCTCAGTGAAGAAGTTGTTCGCGACATCAGCTCAAAGAAGTCAGAGCCCGAATGGATGCTCGACCTACGCCTCAAAGGCTTAGCTCTCTTTGATAAGAAGCCGATGCCATCATGGGGTTCAGATCTCACCGGAATTTTCTTCGACACAATCAAGTACTTCGTGCGCTCTACGGAGAAGCAGGCAGCTACTTGGGAAGATCTTCCTGATGAAATTAAGAATACATATGACCGCCTTGGTATCCCTGAGGCAGAGAAGCAGCGCCTAGTATCTGGCGTCGCTGCACAGTATGAATCTGAAGTTGTCTATCACTCAATCCGTGAAGACCTCGAGAAGCAGGGCGTAATCTTCCTTGATACAGATAGCGCACTTAAGCAGCACCCCGAGCTCTTCAAAGAGTACTTCGCAACAGTTATTCCAGTTGGAGATAACAAGTTTGCAGCGCTCAATACATCTGTATGGTCTGGTGGATCATTTATCTATGTACCAAAGGGTGTGCATGTAGATATTCCATTGCAGGCTTACTTCCGCATCAACACTGAGAACATGGGTCAGTTCGAGCGCACACTTATCATCGCGGATGAAGATTCATACATTCACTATGTAGAAGGTTGCACAGCGCCAATTTACAAGTCAGATTCACTTCACTCAGCAGTTGTTGAGATCATTGTAAAGAAGGGTGCGCGCGTTCGTTATACAACAATTCAGAACTGGTCTAACAACGTATACAACCTCGTTACAAAGCGCGCAGTCTGCGAAGAGGGCGCGACTATGGAGTGGGTTGATGGAAATATCGGCTCAAAGGTAACCATGAAGTATCCAGCAGTAATGTTGATGGGTCCTCATGCAAAGGGCGAGACACTTTCACTTGCATTTGCCGGTCCTGGTCAGCACCAAGATTCTGGCGCAAAGATGGTTCACGCAGCTCCTTACACATCATCATCTGTTATCTCTAAATCAGTTGCGCGCGGAGGAGGTCGCACTTCATACCGTGGACTTGTGCAGATTAATGAGGGAGCACACCACTCAGCATCTACCGTAAAGTGCGATGCTCTTCTCGTTGACACAATTTCTCGCTCTGATACATACCCATATGTAGATATCCGCGAAGATGACGTATCAATGGGACATGAAGCTACAGTCTCTAAGATTTCAGATGACCAACTCTTCTATCTCATGTCACGTGGCCTCAACGAGGATGAAGCGATGGCGATGATCGTGCGTGGATTTATCGAACCAATCGCACGCGAACTTCCAATGGAGTACGCACTTGAACTCAACCGTCTGATTGAACTTCAGATGGAAGGAGCTGTCGGCTAAATGACAACACTCCAAAGTAATCTTCTTGAAAATCACACTCCAACTGGTCGTGAAGAGGCATGGCGATTCACACCGCTCAAGCGCCTTGCAGGACTTCATGATGGAAGTGCAAAGCCAGAGGCGCGTAATTCACTGACACTTAATGGAACGGCGCAATCTGGCGTCTCTTTCACTCGAGGAGCAGTAACCGCTGCTTCAGCGAGCGAAGATGCGATTGTTAATCGCATCCGCAACTACACATCTGATGGTGCAATCCTTGCAATCGATAAGAACGTAGTTGTAGATGCTCCAATCTTCCTAAACCGTAGTTGTGGAGGAGTGGATACTGCAGAGCTTTCCCGAGTTCAGATTCGACTTGGTGAGCATTCAAAGGCGACTGTGATCCTTGAGAATACTGGAGATACCCACCTCGCCGAAGATCTCGAGATTATTCTCGCTCCAGGCTCAGATCTCACCTTTATCTCACTCCAAGAGTGGGGTTCAAAGGCTGTCTATGCAGCGACACATAATGCAATTATTGATCGCGATGCAACCTTTAAGGCGATTCACGTAACAGTAGGTGGCGACGTTGTACGTCTTCTGCCTAAGGTCGAATTTGTCGGACCTGGCGCATCGGCAGATCTTCAGGGCGTCTACTTTGCAACAGCTGGCCAATTCTTTGAGCACCGTATGCATGTTGATCACGCAGTTCCACGTGCAAAGTCGAATGTGAACTACAAGGGCGCACTCGCTGGCGATAAGGCGCATACAGTCTGGATTGGCGATGTCTATATCCGTGCAGCAGCAGAAGGCACTGATACATATGAACTCAACCGTAATCTCTTGCTCACAGATGGCGCTCGTGCAGATTCTGTCCCTAACCTTGAGATCGAAACAGGAGAAATCGTCGGTGCAGGACATGCATCAACAACCGGCCGTTTCGATGATGAGCAACTCTTCTACTTAATGTCACGTGGAATTCAAGAGGCAGATGCTCGCCGTCTTGTAGTTCGTGGCTTCTTCAATGAAGTGATCGCACTCATTGGAAATGAAGAGATTCAAGAGCGACTCATGACACGTATTGATGATGAACTTGAAAAGGCAGGTAAGTAATGTCTGACCTTTCATTCTCAACTCTCGTTTCTGGAAAGCCTGTACGTATTGAGAAAGATGGCGAGTCCATCTGTGTCGCACGTATTGGTGATGAGGTATTTGCAATTGGGGATACCTGTAGCCACTCAGATGCTTCGCTCTCAGAAGGTGACATCACAGATTTCAAGATTGAATGCTGGCTTCACGGCGCAGAGTTCGATCTTCGTTCAGGTGAGGCTCTTACGCCTCCTGCAGTAATGCCGGTTAAGAAATATTCAGTACGCGTTGACGGAGACTCCGTCACGATTGAGAAGTAATGGAGTCCGCAATGAGCACATTAGAAATTCGTGGTTTAAAGGTAACTGTAGATACAGAGCAGGGCGTGAAGGAGATTCTTAAGGGAGTCGATCTCACAATTAAGTCAGGCGAGACACATGCAATCATGGGTCCAAACGGTTCTGGTAAGTCAACCCTTGCTTACTCAATTGCTGGACACCCTAAGTACACAATTGCAGGCGGAACAGTGACACTTGATGGCGCAGATGTTCTTGAAATGTCTGTCGATGAGCGCGCTAAGGCGGGACTCTTCCTTGCAATGCAGTACCCAGTTGAGGTGCCAGGTGTCTCTGTCTCTAACTTCCTCCGCACAGCAGCTACAGCACTTCGCGGTGAAGCTCCAAAGCTTCGCGAGTGGGTTGGCGAAGTAAAGTCTGCAATGGAGGGTCTCAAGATGGATCCTTCATTCGCACAGCGCAACGTCAATGAAGGTTTCTCTGGCGGCGAGAAGAAGCGCCACGAGATCATGCAGCTTGAACTTCTCAAGCCAAAGTTTGCAATCCTCGATGAGACAGATTCAGGTCTCGATGTTGATGCGCTTCGTATCGTCTCTGAAGGCGTAGTCCGCGCAAAGGAAGCTAATAACCTCGGCGTACTTCTCATCACTCACTACACACGCATCTTGCGCTACATCCAGCCAGATTTCGTTCACGTCTTTGCCGCTGGCAAGGTTGTTGAGCAAGGCGGCCCAGAGCTTGCTGAGAAGCTCGAAGCAAATGGCTATGCGGAGTATGTAGGCGCATAAATATGTCCTTCGATCCTGTTGCGCTCCGTCGCGATTTTCCGATCTTTGATCGGACAATCCGCGATGGTCGGCGCCTTGTCTACCTCGATTCAGGTGCGACAAGCCAGAAGCCGCAAGCGGTAATGGATGCAGAGATCGATTTCTATCGCCACCACAATGCAGCAGTGCATCGCGGCGCGCACCAACTTGCTGAAGAGGCGACAGATATCTATGAAGGCGCTCGATTAACCGTCGCAGAGTTTCTCAATGCGGAAGAAGATGAAGTTATCTTTACAAAGAGCGCTACTGAATCTCTGAACCTCGTTGCCTACGCAATGGGAAATGCCAAGGTGGGCAATCGATTCCACCTCACCGCTGGTGACGGAATTGTTGTTACCGAGATGGAGCACCATGCCAATCTCATTCCTTGGCAGCAGCTTGCAGAACGCACTGGAGCTTTGCTCACATGGTTTGAAGTTACGCCAGAAGGACGGCTAGATCTCTCAAATATCAATTCGGTGATCAACGAGAAGACAAAGGTTGTAGCTCTTACTCATCAATCAAATGTTCTAGGAACAATCAATCCACTTGAGGCGATTGTGAAACGCGCTCATGAGGTCGGTGCAGTTGTCGTGCTTGATGCATGTCAATCCGTTCCTCATATGGCAGTTGATGTAAAGGCGCTGGATATTGATTTCCTGGCTTTCTCTGGACATAAGGCGTTAGGGCCTACGGGTGTCGGTGTTTTCTGGGGGAGAGGATCCCTTCTAGAAGAGTTGCCACCATTTCTTACAGGTGGATCGATGATTGAGAATGTCACCATGACTGGCGCAACATGGGCACCAGCTCCTCGTAAATTTGAGGCTGGCGTTCCCAATATGGCGCAGGCAGCAGGTCTCGCCGCTGCCTTGAAATATCTCAACGCAGTAGGTCTTGAAAATATTCATAACCATGAAATCGAATTGACTACTTACCTGCTCAATAAATTTGCCGATATAGAAAATCTTCGAATAGTTGGACCTAATAACATCGAGTCCCGCGGTGGTTCCATCTCCTTTACATTTGGAGATATACATCCACACGATCTCGGCCAATTCCTAGATAGCCAGGGCATCGCTGTTCGCACCGGACACCACTGCGCTTGGCCACTCAATCGAAAGATGGGCGTACCAGCTACTACTCGCGCATCGCTCTACCTCTATAACACTCACGAAGATTGCGACGCACTTGTGCAAGGAATCCTCGATGCAGAGAAATATTTTGGTCGATAATGCAACTCGATAATCTCTATCAAGAGGTCATTCTTGACCACTACAAGAATCCACAGAACAAGGTTCTTGCATCCGATAATGATGCCCAGGTACATCATGTCAATCCAAGTTGCGGTGATGAGGTAACTCTCGGCGTCAAGCTTGATGGAGATAAAATTGCATCGATTAACTGGGATGGCGTTGGATGTTCAATCTCCCAGGCAAGTACATCGATTATGAGCGATCTCCTCATCGGTAAGAGTCTCGATGAGGCGACCGCTATCTCTGAAGATTTTCTCCATCTCATGCAGAGCAAAGGCTCAGAAGAAGGAAACCCGGATGTCTTAGAGGATGCGGTAGCTCTCGCAGGAGTATCAAAGTACCCAGCGAGAATTAAATGTGCCCTCCTGGGATGGATGGCTTTCAAAGATGCTTCTGTGCAAGCGCACAGCAAGGAAGAGAAGTAGGATACGAATATGACTGCACTGGTTGATGATGTAACTGAGGCGATGAAGGATGTCGTCGACCCCGAGCTCGGTATTAACGTTGTAGATCTCGGACTCATCTACGATGCAATGGTTGATGAGAACAACATTGCAGTTCTTAATATGACGTTGACTTCAGCGGCCTGTCCGCTACAAGATGTGATTGAGGATCAGACTCGTCAGGCCCTTGCGCCACTCGTCGATGATGTTCGAATCAACTGGGTCTGGATGCCACCTTGGGGTCCAGATAAGATCAGTGATGATGGTCGCGAGCAACTTCGCGCACTTGGTTTCACCGTCTAATTAGCGAAGAGGTTTAAGCATGAGTCAACATCAAGTATGGATGACCATGCGGTCGATGACTGCCGACCCATCTGTAAAGTCACAGAAACTAAAAGCGGGCACTCTGAAGCGAATCTTTACCTACGCAACTCCGTACAAGAAACACATTATCTTCTTCTTGGCGACAGTCATCATCGATGCGGTCTTGATCGTTACAACCCCGCTTCTCCTTCGGAAATTAATAGATGAAGGGGTAATTCCCAAGAACAGTATCCTCATCACACAGCTCGCCCTTCTCGTTGGTGGGTTAGCGGTACTGGATGCGCTCTTTAATATCGTCGGTCGCTGGTTCTCATCTCGTATTGGCGAAGGTCTCATCTATGACCTTCGCAGCGAACTCTTCACACATGTGCAGCGCCAATCCGTTGCATTCTTCACCCGTACGCAGACCGGCGCATTGATTTCGCGACTTAACTCTGACGTGATCGGGGCACAACAGGCATTTACTGCAACGCTTTCAGGCGTAGTAAGTAATGTCATCAGCCTCGTCCTTGTTGCAGGAACGATGATGTTCCTCTCGTGGCAAATCACATTGCTCTCACTCGCACTCCTACCCATCTTCATCTACCCTACAAAATGGGTTGGCAAGAAGATTCAATCTCTCACCCGCGAATCATTTGATCTCAATGCAAAGATGTCGAGCACGATGACTGAACGGTTCAATGTCTCTGGCGCCATGTTGGTCTCCCTCTATGGCAGACCCGAGAGCGAATCCTCCCTCTTTCGTGCTCGCGCCCGACGAGTAGCAGATATGGGCATCGAAGTTGCAATGCTCAACAGACTCTTCTTTATCTCACTTACAAGCGTTGCCTCAGTTGCTACAGCTTTTGCCTATGGTTTCGGTGGACACTTAGCGGTCTCAGGTTCCATCTCTGTCGGAACGCTCCTTGCACTCACCGCTCTCCTGGCGCGACTCTATGGTCCCCTTACCGCCCTCTCAAATGTTCGCATTGATGTTATGTCATCGCTCGTCTCTTTTGAACGAATCTTCGAAGTTCTCGATCTTCAGCCAATGGTCAATGAAAAGCCAGATGCAAAGATATTAAGTAGCGGAAGTACCGAAATTGAAGTTAAGGATGTTCGATTCTCATATCCAAAGGCTGATGAGATTTCACTTGCATCTCTGGAATCAGTTGCGAAGAAAGAAATCATCGAAAGCGGAGAAATTCTTAAAGGCATCTCCTTTACCGCTCGCGCCGGATCTCTTACTGCAATCGTCGGCCCATCAGGGGCAGGTAAGACAACGCTCTCGGCTTTGCTGCCACGCCTCTACGATGTCACTGGTGGATCAATCTCAGTTAACGGAACTGATATTCGAGAGTTCACTCTTCAATCTCTGCGAGATCAAATCGGAGTAGTGGCACAAGATCCACACCTTTTCCATGAATCAATTGCGGATAACCTTCGTTACGCGAAGAGCGATGCGACAGATGATGAGTTAATATCAGCTTGTAAGTCGGCACAGATCTGGAACCTCATTGAATCCTTACCAAATGGACTCAACACCATGGTGGGAGAGCGCGGCCATCGACTTTCCGGTGGAGAGAAACAGAGGCTTGCCATCGCTCGAATGCTATTGAAGGCTCCATCTATCGTCGTGCTTGATGAAGCAACTGCGCACCTTGATTCGGAGAATGAGGATTTGGTGCAAGAGGCGCTTAAGGTTGCCCTTGTTGGGCGAACATCTATTGTGATTGCTCACCGTCTTAGTACAGTGATGGATGCAGATCAGATTCTTGTCGTAAGTGATGGACAAATCATCGAGCGCGGAACACATTCAGAGCTAATGAATAACTCAGGACTCTACTCAGAGCTCTTCTCGCGTCAAGACCTCACGGCGAATTAGGAAGCGACCATAGATCACTAAGCCTGCAAAAATTATCCATTGCAGGGCGTATGCAAAGTGCGGACCATCAGTGAGCTCAGGAATTTCGGCAGCGACTTTCGGTGTCAGCTCGGGAAGATCTCCACTCAGTAGGTCGAGATAGAAATCAGATTGAATACCGGTCACCATATTTGATGATTGAGCATTTGCTTCAGAGATCAGGCCCTTTGTCGTACCAGTTGGAATTGCGAAGAAGTTTCCTTGGGGGAGCGATGTATCAAGTCGCACACGCCCGACGATTGTTACTTCACCTAAAGGTGTTTCTTGAAGGCTAGGTCGCTCAGTAGCAGTTGCTCCCGCCTGAACCCAACCTCTATCTACCCAGAAACTCTCACCAGAGGTGGCGGAAAATGCTGTGAGCGCCTCAAAGCCGTACTTTCCTTCAGAGTAATGGTTTCGAAGAAGTATCTGACGTTGCGGATCAAAACGTCCGGTTGCAGATACGCGTTGCCACTCATTCTTTGCAGGATCTACAAGGATTTTTCCAAGTGGTTGAACTGGCAGATCAATGTGCGAAGTAATCTGCGCATTGCGTTCATGACGTGCTACGCCTCGGTGATATTGCCATTGCGCAGCCCAGATACATCCAGCTATTAAGAGGAGCGCGAGAAGACTCTTAAGAAGTGAGCGTGGTTCTCTCTTACTCAATTCCGCGTGGCCTCTTACTTAATATATTTGCGCCAGGAAAAACTGTTTCACGTCCAGCATTAGCAATCACTACTGCGATGTACGGCAAGAACATTGCCCCTGCGAGTGCGAACCAGCGGTAAGGACTCGGCAACCAGACGGTAAGTAGAAAGCACGCTGTGCGGATAAGCATCGAAATCAAATATCGTCGTTGACGACCTGCGAGATCACTCTTAAGGCTCTTAGGAGCAGATGTGATGGAGAAACTCTCTTGGGCCTTATCGCTACTCTTCTTGGAGGGTTTCATGGGGCAAGAGTATGAGGCGCGAGCGCTAAAGGCACACTGAAAATCGTACTTACGCGGGGGTAACGAGTAAGTTTGCTCTCATGAGCGAATCACCTTCTATTGCACTCGTCACAGGCGGAAATCGTGGCATCGGCTTAGCAATCGCGATGAGCCTCAAGGCGGCAGGCCACCGCGTAGTGATCACCTATCGCAGCGGCACACCACCTGAGGGCTTTGATGCGGTGCAGATGGATGTAACTTCATCAGAGTCAGTCGATGCAGGTTTTGCCAAAATCGAAGCTGAAATCGGACAGCCCGAAATCATCGTTGCAAATGCCGGAATCACCAAGGACACCCTAGTGATGCGCATGAGCGACGAAGATTTCGAGAGCGTCATCGATGCCAACCTCACTGGAGCGTTCCGCGTCTCCAAGCGCGCTACTAAAGGGCTTCTCAAACTCAAGCGCGGACGCCTTATCTTTATCGGCTCTGTTGTCGGGGGCGTGGGCGCTGCGGGACAGGTCAATTACTCAGCATCAAAGTCTGGCCTTGTCGGAATGGCACGTTCATTTGCGCGCGAACTCGGAAGTCGCGGTATTACTGCAAATGTCATCGCGCCAGGCTTTGTCGAGACAGATATGACGGCAGATTTAGATGAGAGCAGGCGCTCAAATATCGCCGCACAAGTTCCACTTGGGCGTTTCTCTTCGGCAGATGAAATCGCCGATGTCGTAACATTTATTGCTTCACCTCAGGCAAGTTACATCACTGGTGCGCTGATTCCAGTTGATGGCGGATTAGGAATGGGTCATTAACATGGGAATCCTCCAAGGCAAGAACATCCTGGTAACAGGAGTTCTCACAGATGGATCTATCGCCTTTCATATTGCGCGTCTTGCGCAAGAAGAAGGTGCAAATGTTGTTCTCACCGGTTTTGGTCGCGGCCTCAGCCTGACAACTCGAATTGCTGGTCGACTTCCACAAATGCCACCCATCATTGAACTTGATGTCACTAATCAGGAACATCTCGATGGCTTAGCTGAAGAGGTGAAGAAGCACCTTCCTCATCTCGATGGCGTTGTGCACTCCATCGGATTTGCACCAGAGTCTGCCCTCGGCGGAAACTTCCTCAATACAGAGTGGCCTGATGTTGCGACTGCAGTTCAAATCTCGGCATATTCTTTGAAATCACTTACCCTTGCATGTCGCCCACTGATGAAGAACGGCGGCTCAGTTGTGGGACTCGACTTCGATGCCCAGGTTGCATGGCCACTCTATGACTGGATGGGTATTGCAAAGGCGGCCCTCGAATCAACGAGCCGTTACCTCGCAAAGTACCTCGGCTCTGAAAATATTCGCGTCAATCTTGTTGCAGCGGGTCCAATTAGTACCGTTGCCGCAAAGTCGATTCCAGGCTTTGCGCGGTTCAAAGAACTCTGGGATGAGCGCAGTCCAATGGCATGGGATGTAACAGATCCAGTTCCTGCAGCTCAGGCGACAGTTGCCCTTCTGAGCGATTGGTTTCCAAAGACGACTGCAGAAATCATCCACGTTGACGGTGGATATCATGCAATGGGTGGCTAAGAGTTCTCAGTGAAGAGAACTCTTCTTGTAATACTGACTCTTTCGGTAGCAATCGTTGCCGTTCTCGTGGCGATTCCACACTTTCAATCACCCAAGATAGATCGCTACTGCTTTGACTCCGTAAATCTTGGGATCCGAGTAACAGATAATGAAAAATGCAACCCACGACTTCTCGAATTGGGAACAGGTTTAATCACCGCCTCACCCAGCTCTGATGGGAAAGTTCATAGCCTCAACTTGCTTCTGAAGAATCGATTCAGGGCTGTTCAGCTCGTTGCAGATCGGGCTGGTATCTCACTTCGAATTACATCTGGCTTTCGAACCTATGCCAAGCAAGCGGCCATGTATAAGAAGGAGGTAATTCTTAAGGGAAGCGAGACGTCTGCTGCACATTGGGTTCTGCCACCACGATTGTCACACCACACTCAAGGAGTAGCAATCGATATTGCTAGCGCAAATGGAGATGCGGATATGGCCTGGCTCTCATCCCATGCCTCTGCCTTTGGACTCTGTCGCACCTATGCCAATGAACGGTGGCACTATGAAGGGGCAATTGCCCCAGGAGAGAGCTGCCCTCCGATGGCCTCGAGCGCCCTCGTAAATCTGCGGTGAAGAGCCTCGATTTCCATTTCCACCCCTACCTCCTTTAGAATCTCCCCAGACCAGTAGCCTCGGCTGCTGCAAGAGGAGCTCGCACTCCCACCTCCGTAAGCGTTTAGCTCGGATTGGTTTGTCAGGTAAAACCCTTCGAGGGTTTTCTTGTTCGGTGCGCGCTTTCTTTCAGCGCTTGAGTTACACGAAACCGAACAGAGGAATAGAAATCACCACTGACCCACGCATCAATGATCGAATCCGCACACCACAGGTTCGTCTGATCAATTACACAGGCGAGCAAGTTGGAGTTGTAGATATCGAGGCTGCTTTGGCGATGGCGGATGAAATCGGACTCGATCTCGTTGAGATTGCGGCTGAGGCCAATCCACCCGTATGCAAGATCATGGACTTCGGAAAGTACAAGTACGAAGTTGCACAGAAGGCACGCGAAGCTCGTCAGAACCAGACACATATTGTTGTTAAGGAAGTTCGCCTTACACCGAAGATTGAAAATCACGATTACGAGACAAAGCGCTCTGCAGTCGAGAAGTTCCTCAAGGGTGGCGACAAAGTGAAGATCACTATGAAGTTCCGTGGGCGTGAACAAACACGTCCAGAGCTCGGCTTCAAACTCTTGCAACGTCTTGCAGAAGATGTGAAAGAGATTGCCTTCGTTGAATTCGCCCCAAAACAAGAGGGACGAAATATGACGATGGTTCTCGGTCCTACAAAGAAGAAGACCGAGGCAGTTGCAGAGCAGAAGGCGGCGCGAGCTGCTAAAGCAAAAGCTGCTGAAGAAGCAGCGGCAGAAGAAGAATAAATATTCATACACGACGCAGTAATAAGTAATAGGAGAATGAAATGCCAAAGATGAAGACCCACAGTGGCGCGAAGAAGACTTTTCGCGTTACAGGTTCAGGAAAGATCATGCATGAGCGTGCAGGCAAGCGCCACCTTTTGGAGCACAAGTCATCACGTGTTACTCGTCGTATGAGCCAGGAACAGTCAGCAAAGCCAACAGTCACAATGACAGCCAAGCGCATGCTTGGTTTGAAGTAAGGGGGATAACCGATGAGAGTAAAGCGCGGAGTACACGCAGCTAAGAAGCGTCGCACAACCCTCGAGCGTGCAAGCGGATATCGCGGACAGCGCTCACGTCTTTTCACAAAGGCGAAGGAGCAAGTAACGCACTCAATGGTCTATGCATTTAATGACCGCAAGGATAAGAAGGGCGACTTCCGTCAGCTCTGGATCCAGCGTATTAATGCAGCAGCTCGCGAGAATGGCATGACATACAACCGCCTTATCCAGGGACTTAAGCTCTCTGGCCTTGAGGTTGATCGTCGTATCCTCTCTGATCTCGCTACAAACGATCCAGCTGCATTCAAGGTTCTTGTTGAGGTTGCACGTACACACGTTGCAGCAGCATCAAAGTAATCTGAAGGCATAGATTCACACCAATGATTGAGAGCCTTCACTCGCCACATGTTGCGCGAGTGAAGGCTCTTATTGGTTCTCGGGGTGTTAAAGAACGTCGCGAAGCCGGGCTCTTTATCGCCGAAGGGCTGCAGGCCGCTCGTGAAGCGTTGACGGCAGATGGCGCACCATTTATTAAGAATCTTTATGTAACCAACTCTGGACTACTTAAGCTCTCAGAGTTTGATCTCAATGAAGTTGATGTATTTGAAGTAACTGATACCGTGATGGCGGAGATGACTTCGACTGTAACGCCTCAAGGAATTCTCGCTCTCTGCACCGTACCTCGTCGAGAAATATCAGAACTCGCACCTCTTGCAGATAAGAAGTGTGCTCGCATCGTCTATCTCAATGAAATTCAAGATCCAGGAAATGCCGGCACAATCTTGCGAACCGCAGATGCAATGGGAGTCGATGCTGTTGTCACATCGCCTGGAAGCGTTGATATGTTTTCTCCCAAGGTTGTTCGCGCAACAGCTGGTTCTCTCTGGCACCTTCCGCTCTTTGAATCAATCACCTTTTCAGAACTTTCCGCCATCCTTCCTACTGCAAAGCCACTCTTGCTCTCATCTCATGCAAAAGCTTCCATTCTCGATCTATCTCTCTCTGATTCCTATATTTCTGTCTTTGGTAATGAAGCCAGGGGAGTGGATGCTCAATCTCTCGGTCTCAGCGAATCTTCAATTACATCTGTCACTATTCCGATGGCCGGTCGCGCCGAGAGCCTTAATCTTTCTGCGGCAGC
>CANGLK010000029.1 GCA_947454735.1 Candidatus Nanopelagicaceae bacterium | reverse complement strand
TGAACTTTTCCGGCGCCGACCGCTTTCCAACCGTCTTCAAAGATCAGCGCAGTGTTCTCGTCGATACCTACAAGTGTTGTATCTGCACCACCTCGCGCGATGAAGGATGCAACGCGATCAGGCAACCAGCCAAGCATCTTGTCATAGTGCGGAATGACTTCAATATCTGGAAGGAGATTGAGCCCCTCGCTATGGCTTGACTTACGAATTCCCATAATCGTGCCGCCAAATGCCATGGCACCTGCAGAACATCCTGCGAGTGAAGAGCCACTCTCCCACTCTGCAACCACTGCATCCCAGAGAGGTGAACCTTTAAAGACATCTGCGATGTGATGAGGATTTCCGCCGGAGAAGTAAATCAACCCCGCATTCTTTACCGCCGCAACATACTCAGGGCTAAATGCATCTTCGCGCTCGTGTATGGGCAGATAAATACATTGACTACCGATGCGGTCGGATTGCTCTTGGCCACGGCGACGCCAGAATTCACGGCGATCTTCACCTTCTTCCGATGAACCAGTGGGAATCTGGATGAAGGAGTTCTTCTTTCCTCGTGAAAAAGCAGAATGCAGGAGTCCGGTTTCGAACTCCTGCATTACTGGTAAATATTCACCTGAACCAACGAGCGCTAATACGCCATGGCCCTGATTCATAGCTATTGGCTATTAAGCCATTGCCTTCTTGAGGTTCTCATCAATTGAAGCAAGGAACTGCTGCGTTGTTTGGTACGGCGCATCATGTGAGATCAAAAGAGCGAGGTCCTTCGTCATCTTTCCTTCTTCAACGGTTTGTACACAGACATCTTCAAGAGTCTTTGAGAACTTTGCAAGCTCTGCATTGTTATCAAGCTTTGCACGGTGTGCAAGACCTTGTGTCCACGCAAAGATTGAAGCGATTGGGTTTGTTGATGTCTCCTTGCCAGCCTGGTGATCGCGGTAGTGGCGTGTCACTGTTCCGTGAGCAGCCTCTGATTCGCAGACCTTTCCATCTGGTGTCATCAAGACAGACGTCATCAAACCGAGTGATCCGTAACCCTGTGCGACTGTGTCTGATTGAACGTCACCGTCATAGTTCTTACATGCCCAAACGTATCCACCTTCCATACGAAGTGACATAGCAACCATGTCATCGATGAGGCGGTGCTCGTACCAAATTCCTGCAGCATCAAATTGAGCCTTGAACTCTGCCTGGTAAACCTCTTCAAAGATATCCTTGAAGCGACCATCGTAAGCCTTAAGAATTGTGTTCTTTGTTGAGAGATAGACAGGGAACTTACGAAGAAGTCCGTAATTCAATGATGCGCGAGCGAAGTCGTAGATTGACTTATCGACGTTGTACATCGCCATTGCAACACCTGATGAATCGAAGTCATAGACCTCGTGGGTTGTTGGAGCTGAACCATCTTCAGGAACGAATGAGATAGTGAGCTTTCCTGGACCAGAGACCTTGAAATCTGTCGCCTTGTACTGATCACCAAATGCGTGGCGACCGATAACGATTGGCTTGGTCCAGTGAGGAACCAAACGTGGAACGTTTGAGATGATGATTGGTTCGCGGAAGATAACGCCACCAAGGATGTTGCGGATTGTTCCGTTAGGAGACTTCCACATCTTCTTGAGGCCGAACTCTTCTACGCGAGCTTCATCAGGAGTAATGGTTGCGCACTTGATGCCGACGCCATGCTTCTGAATCGCCTTTGCAGCATCAATTGTCACCTGATCATCGGTCGCATCGCGATGCTCCATACCAAGGTCGTAGTACTCAAGATTGACGTCGAGGTAAGGAAGGATCAACTTATCCTTGATGAACTGCCACATGATGCGAGTCATCTCATCGCCATCAAGCTCTACAACTGTTCCTTCTACTTTGATCTTTGTCATAGTTTTTCCTTTGTGGATTACTTTTGGATATGAGATGAATTAAAGAGTTTGTACGTCAGCTTGCTTTGCGCGGACTGCCTCAGCAGCCTCCTTGAGAGATGCAACCTCAGAATCAGTGAGCTTGCTTTCAACAACCTTGCGGATACCGCTCTTGCCAATCTCAGCTTCAACACCGAGATAGACGCCAGAGATTCCATACTCGCCATCAACCCATGCGCAGACAGGCATTACTGCGCCTGAATCTTCGATAACGGCCTTAGCCATACGAGCTGCTGCTGCAGATGGTGCATAGTAAGCAGAACCCGTCTTGAGTAGAGCGACAACTTCAGCGCCACCATTACGTGTGCGATCAACGAGTTCATCAATCTCAACCTGTGACAACTTCTCTGAAAGTGGTGTGCCATCTACTGTGCAACGACTTGGGACTGGAACCATTGTGTCGCCATGTGAGCCGAGTGTCAGTGTCTTTACAGATGCAACTGGAACACCGAGCTTCTCAGCAACGAAGTTTGTGAAGCGCGCTGTATCGAGCATTCCAGCCTGACCCATCACGCGATTCTTTGGAAAGTTTGTTGCAATCTGAGCAAGTGCTGTCATCTCATCGAGTGGGTTTGAGACCACGATGATGACTGCATTGGGTGAATGCTTTGCGATGTTCTCTGCAACGCCGCGGACGATTCCTGCATTAACGCCGATGAGATCCATACGGCTCATACCTGGCTTACGTGGAAGTCCTGCAGTAATGACAACTACATCTGAGTTAGCTGTCTTCTCGTAGCCAGCACCATCAGCTGTTGTTGTTGCGCCGATGATCTTTGTCTCGAAGCCTTCGATTGAACGCGATTGGTTCATATCGAGAGCGAGACCTTCTGGCTTTCCTTCAACGATGTCGGTAAGAACTACCTCATCGAAAATGTTGTATTCAGCTAAACGAAGAGCTGTAGTTGAACCGTAGAAACCTGCACCAACAACGGTGACTTTCTTTGACATGTTGCGTCCTATCTTGGGTTTACCCGGAGTTATCTTGACGTCGAGATAACTCTACAACCCTTTTGGAAGGGCTAGGGCCAAGGCGAAGAGCACGCCCGCTATGGCGAGCGGGAAGTAGCACTCAATAATTCGACGGCGCCCCGTGACCTTGCCTAGCTGAGCCAGGGCGATGATCCCGGTTCCGACAGCTACGAGAATCGAGCCGGTGCGCACTGCGCCAAAGGCTCCAATAAGTACGCCAATCAGAATCGAGGCAGCTGCCGCACGTAGGTGAAGGGGTGTTATCGCTCGCATGCATCCACCACATTGGTTACCAACATTGCGCGAGTCATTGGTCCGACTCCCCCAGGCATTGGCGCGATCCACGATGCAACATCGCGCACACCTGGATCGATATCACCAAGGAGTCCAGCATCTGTTCGTGAAATTCCGACATCTAGAACAGCAGCACCTGGCTTAATCATCTCTGCTTTAAGGAAGTGAGCTTGGCCAATTGCAGCAACAACAATATCTGCGCGTCGAGTATGTGCGGCTAAATCTTTTGTACCGGTGTGAGTCAAAGTGACAGTTGCATTCTCTTGCTTGCGAGTAAGAAGTAATCCAAGTGGGCGACCCACTGTGAGGCCGCGTCCAATGACGACTACCTCTGCGCCATTGAGTGGAACTTTGTAATGGTTGAGAAGTTCGACGATTCCACGCGGAGTGCAGGGAAGTGGTGCGTCATATCCTGCAACGAGACGGCCGAGGTTCATCGGGTGCAGACCATCGGCATCCTTTGCTGGATCTATAGCTTCGAGAATTACTTGCGTATCGATGCCACGTGGAAGTGGAAGTTGCACGATATATCCGGTGCACTCTTTCGCGTTATTGAGATCGCGAATTGCTGCAAGAACATCTGCCTGTGTTGCATCTGCGGGTAGATCTACGCGAATCGAATTGATTCCAACCTCTTGGCAATCACGGTGCTTGCCACTGACATAAGAATGTGAACCTGGATCATCGCCAACGAGAACTGTTCCAAGCCCAGGGGTAATTCCCTTTGCCTTCAGCGCAGCTGTTCGGATAGCAAGATCCTGCTTGATTGATGCTGCAAGTGCCTTGCCGTCGAGAATCTGTGCGCTCATGGAATAAACCTAACTTAACTCTTGAGTTATGCGTGTGAGAAGTGTCGTGTACCGGTAAAGAACATTGCAATTCCAGCCTTATCTGCTGCAGCGATGACTTCTTCGTCGCGAACAGAGCCACCCGGTTGAACGATTGCGCTGACACCGGCGTTGGTCAGAATCTCAAGGCCATCTGCAAATGGGAAAAAGGCATCAGATGCCGCAACGCTTGCCTTGACGCGATCTCCTGCGCGGTCTACTGCAAGCTTTGCAGAGTCGACGCGATTGACCTGACCCATACCGATTCCTACTGCGGCACCGTTATGTGCAAGCAAGATTGCATTGCTTTTCACTGCACGTACCGCGCGCCATGCGAATTGGAGATCTGCAAGGACTTCAGCAGAAACTGGCGCACCAGTTACCTGCTTCCAATTCTTGCAATCATCACCTTCTGCATTGATCAAATCTGTCTGCTGGACAAGAACGCCGCCTGATACAGGGCGAAGTTCTAATGGAGAGATACGAGTAATTGAATTTGTGAGGATTCGAATAGATGGCTTCTTCATCAAGATTTCAAGAGCCTCAGGTTCGTACTCTGGAGCAATGATCACCTCAGTAAATACATGCGAGAGTGGCTCTGCCATCGCAACAGTTACCTTGCGATTTGAGGCAACTACGCCACCGAATGCAGAGACGGGGTCGCATGCATGTGCTTTCGCATATGCATCAGCGATATCGGCGCCGGTCGCAATGCCACATGGGTTGGCGTGCTTGATGATGGCAACACATGGCTCGGAGTGATCAAGTGCTGCACGCCATGCTGCATCTGCATCAGTGTAATTATTAAATGACATCTCTTTGCCATGTGATTGCACAGCGCTGACGATTCCTGGAGGGCCACCTGCAAAGACTGCTGCGCTCTGATGTGGGTTCTCACCGTAACGCAGCGATGCTTCACGCTTCCAGATAAGGCCAAGCCAATCTGGCATCTCCATTGAGATTGTTGTACCGAGCCAGCTTGCAATAGTGAGGTCGTATTCAGCGGTAGTCCGGAAGACTTCAAGTGCTAACTCTTTACGCTCTTGAGCGGTAAATCCACCAGCCTTGATCGCGGCAATTGCAGCATCGTATTGGTGCTCGTGGCAGAGAACTGCAACTGAACCGTGGTTCTTTGCAGCTCCACGCAACATCGATGGTCCGCCAATATCGATCTGCTCGATGCAATCTTCAAACTTTGCACCCGACATGATTGTCTTTAAGAATGGATAGAGATTGATAACAACTAAATCAAAGGGTTCGATGTCGAGCTCTTTGATTGCTGCGAGGTGATCAGGATTATTTTGATCTGCCAAGATTCCCGAGTGCACGCGAGGGTGCAGTGTCTTCACTCGCCCGCCCATGATCTCTGGAAAACCTGTATAGCTACTGACCTCGGTCACTGCGATTCCAGCATCTGCGAGAGTCTTCGCTGTCGAACCGGTTGAGAGAATTTCTACGCCTGCATCATGAAGCACCTTGCCGAGCTCGAGGAGACGATCCTTGTCGTAGACGCTGAGAAGTGCGCGGCGGATAGGTTTGCGATCAGACATATCGAGGCTCCGGATTCATTGCTACAGGGTTGGAATTACCTGGCGAATGGTCGCAACGATGAGACCGCGTTCGACAATCTTAATACGCTCATGGAGCGACTCTTCAGTATCTTCGGGGAGAATCTCAACTTTCTCCTGAGCAATGACCTTTCCGGTATCAACTCCTGCATCTACCCAGTGAATTGATGTGCCAGTCTGCGTTACACCGGCTGCCATCGCATCTCGAACTGCATGGGCACCTGGAAAGAGCGGCAGTAGCGCTGGATGACTATTGATGATTTTGAATCGCTCGGTAATTGTTGCTGGAAGTATCCGCATAAAGCCTGCACTAACTACAAGATCCGGGCGAAGAGCTGCGATGAGTCCTTCGAGTTCGGTGTTCCAGATTGCGCGATCTTCCACCATCGGAATGAGGTAACTCTCGATATGGCGAGCCTCTGCTCTTTCTAAGACTGCTGCTCCTGGCTTGTCACAGATGAGTGCGACTACCTCTGCAGAGATATCTGAAAAATCTGCATCAAATATCGCCTGCGCGAGCGAGCCAGCACCTGAGGCGAGAATAACAATCCGCTTCATCGCGACTTTCGTGCGGCGATAAATGTTGTTGCCAATGCACCAATAACTATCTCGCCGATAGCGACTAATCCAAACTTCCAGATAGAGACTCCAAATGCACCCATATCGTCAGTCATCAGCGAACCGCTTGAGAGGAAGGCGATGAGGAAGATCAGGGCAATCAAGAAGATCGATGATTGAGCCAACATTTGAATTCCTGTGCTGATTGACCAATACGCAAGGAGTGAGCCCATCGCAACGAAGAAGAGAGCTGATGCAATAAAGAGTGGGTGGCGTTGCGTTGGAAGAATTCCAAGCAGTGGGAATACGGGCAGTTGATCCGAGTGGTACCACCAAGGTGAGATCAGTGTTCCTGCACCTGCTGCGAAGCCAGAGCCTGCAACATATGAAGCAAGTGCAACTGCGGCGTTAGGGAGGTAAAGAATGTTGAGGAGTAGTAATAGCGCTCCCCCAAAGATTCCCGGCTGTAGCGCAACGGTGAGATTCTTTACCTGCGCAAAATTTGTAAAGATCAAAATTCCAACAACGACCATAAATGTTCCGACGATAATCGCCATGATTCGCGAGGCCAAGATGACCGGTGCAGATATCGCAAGTCGCTGACCGCATGTAAGTGTTGCGATAATCGAGATGAAGAATGCAAATATCGGCGCCAAGTACCACTGAGGTGTCACGGTTGGAGATGCCGTCACATATGCAAGGGCGGTGACAATAATTGTGTAGAAGAGTGAGTATGTGGTGCGCACTCCATTGATATCGTGGAAATCTCCTTGCAGGCGATCGAGTGCACGATTAAATGTTGTTCGGATTGCGATAAATGGAAGTGCAATTGCGCCCCATGGAAGATAGGAGAAGTAACCTGGAATTCCGGTTGGGGGAAGTGCGAGCGAGAATGGAATGTGGTGTGCACCAAGCCAGATCCAGGCAGCGCCACGAATTGGATCAGTCGTCGTTCCTGTTGCGCTACCTGCAGTTGCCCATGCAACGAGGGCTATAAATGCAAACGGGAGCAGCACAAGTGCTGCTCCGCGTATTGCGTGAGACAACGAGACCGAGAGGACGCGTTGCATCGTTAAATTAGCGTCCGAGAATCTCGCGCATCAAGCGCGCTGTCTCGCTAGGAGTCTGACCAACCTTTACACCTGCTGCTTCAAGAGCATCCTTCTTCGCTTGAGCAGTTCCTGAAGAGCCAGAGACAATTGCGCCAGCGTGGCCCATTGTCTTTCCTTCAGGTGCTGTAAATCCTGCGACATATCCAACAACTGGCTTCTTCACATATTCAGCGATAAATGCAGCGGCACGCTCTTCAGCATCTCCACCGATTTCGCCAATCATGACGATTGCCTCTGTCTCTGGATCATCTTGGAATGCACGGAGGCAATCGATATGAGTTGTTCCGATAACAGGGTCTCCACCGATACCGACAGCTGTTGAGAATCCAATATCGCGGAGCTCATACATCATCTGATAGGTAAGTGTTCCTGACTTTGATACAAGTCCGATTGGACCCTTCTTTGTAATGTCAGCAGGAATGATTCCAACGTTTGAAGATTCAGGGCTGATAAGACCTGGGCAGTTAGGACCAATGATCTGAGTCTTTCCGCTCTTCAATGAGTATGCATAGAAGAATGCAGAATCATGAACTGGAATTCCTTCAGTAATCACAACGACCAATGGCATAACTGCATCGATTGCATCGATTACTGCTGCCTTTGCAAACTTTGGTGGAACGAAGACAACTGAAACATTTGCACCAGTTGCTGCCATCGCCTCTGCGACAGTATTGAAGACTGGTAGTGATGTGCCATCGATATCGACAATCTGTCCACCCTTGCCTGGTGTTACGCCACCGACAACTTTGGTACCTGATGCCAACATACGGCGAGTGTGCTTTGTTCCTTCAGAGCCTGTCATGCCCTGAACGATGACATTGCTGGAAGAGTTGATAAAGATTGACATTACTTTGCCGCCAATTCTGCAGCGCGTGATGCTGCTCCATCCATAGTCTCTGCCTGCTCGACCAATGGGTGGTTAGCAGCGTTCAAAATTGCGCGTCCTTCAAGGACGTTATTTCCATCAAGGCGAACCACGATTGGCTTCGTAGCCTGTGCACCGAGAAGTTCAAGTGCCTGAACGATTCCGTTTGCGACAGCATCGCATGCTGTGATTCCACCGAATACATTGACAAAGACGCTCTTTACATCTGGATCACCGAGAATGATTGAGAGTCCATCAGCCATCACCTGAGCAGAAGCTCCACCGCCAATATCGAGGAAGTTTGCTGGGCGCATGCCACCGAACTTTTCGCCAGCGTAGGCAACAACGTCGAGAGTCGACATCACAAGTCCTGCACCGTTTCCGATGATTCCAACCTGTCCGTTATCGAGTTTGACGTAGTTAAGACCCTTTGCCTTTGCAGCCTCTTCAAGTGCATTCGCTGTTGCTGTATCAACGAGAGCAGCGTGATCTGGTTGACGGAAATCAGCGTTCTCATCGAGTGAGACCTTGCCATCGAGAGCAATGATGCGACCATCTTCAGTCTTTACAAGTGGATTAACCTCAACGAGTGTTGCATCTTCTGACTGGAATGTCTCCCACAACTTCACGAGAACATCTGCAACCTGATCTGCAATATCTGCTGGGAACTGTGCCTGAGCAATGATCTTTGTTGCAAGAGCCTTGTCGATTCCATCGACTGCACTTACTGGAACCTTTGCGAGCTTCTCTGGAGTTGTATGCGCAACCTCTTCGATATCCATTCCGCCGGCAACTGATGCCATGACGAGGAATGTTCGGTTAGAGCGATCGAGCAAGATTGAGATGTAGTACTCATCAACGATTGGAGCTGCCTGAGCGATCATCACCTTGTGAACTGTGTGGCCCTTGATATCCATTCCAAGAATTGCTGATGCCTTCTCAAATGTATCTGCTGGATCTACTGCAAGCTTGACGCCGCCCGCCTTTCCGCGACCGCCAACCTTTACCTGTGCCTTAACAACTACTTTGCCACCCATATCAGCTGCTGCATCGCGCGCTTGTTCTGGTGTCGTTGCAACGGCGCCCTTAAGAACTGGGACGGTGTGCTTTTCAAAGAGATCGCGTGCCTGATATTCGTAGAGATCCACTCATGGCTCCTTATAAGTTGTAAATACTGAGCCAATCCTAAACCCGCGAGGGCGCCACGAATTACAGCGGCGTGCCAATCAGAGTGGAGTTACAGGGGCGTAACGGAGAAGGAGGCGCTTATCGCCATATGCGCCAAAGTTGATTGTCGCCTCGGATTTATCGCCAACCCCTGAGGTTGCGACAACGGTACCTAAACCGAATGTGTCATGTGACACACGTTGGCCGACCTCGAGAACCATCGCCGATGAGACTTTGCCAGTTGCTCGTGCAGGTGGCGCAGTGGCAACGCGCGACTTACGTACTGCACTCGATGATGAGTATGAAGGCTTTCCTTCGTTCTTCCATTCGATTAACGTTGATGGAATCTCATCCAGGAATCGTGATGCCGGGTTGTACTTAGGTGTGCCGAAAGTTAATCGGTATTCAGCGCGTGAAATATAGAGGCGCTTCTCTGCGCGAGTAAGGCCAACGTATGCAAGACGACGTTCTTCTTCAATCTCTTTTGGATCATCAAAAGTACGGGCGTGAGGAAAGATTCCATCTTCCATTCCAGTGAGAAATACCGTTGGAAATTCAAGTCCTTTTGCAGTGTGAAGTGTCATCAAAGTGACAACTCCCCCGTGATCTTCGCCATCTGGAATCTCATCAGCATCTGCAACAAGCGAGACCTTCTCTAAGAATCCTCCAAGTGAGATTACTTCATCTTCTCCGAGCTCATCGAGTGATCGCTCTTCATACTCAATTGATGCTGAAACTAATTCTTGTAAGTTTTCGACTCGGACTTCATCCTGTGGATCTGTGCTTGATGAGAGTTCTTTGAGCAAACCGGATTGTTCGAGCGCTGCCTCGATAATTGTAGAAGGCTTTGTATTTACTTCTACCAGAACTGCTAGAGCCGAGATCATGTTGGTGAAATCGCCAATTGATTGTGAAGCCTTATTGGGAACCGCTGTCGCTTCACGGATACGTAGGAGCGCAGCCCAGAATGAGATGCCCTGTGCCTGAGCGAAGAGATCTACCTCTTCAAGTGCGCGGTCACCAATACCGCGCTTTGGGAAGTTAATAATGCGGCGAAGCGAGACTTCATCGGTTGGATTTGCGAGAACGCGGAGATAAGCGAGTAAATCCTTTACCTCTTTACGTTCGTAGAATCGAAGACCCCCGACGACCTTGTATGGAATAGCTGCGCGCATAAAGACTTCTTCAAAGACACGAGATTGCGCATTGGTGCGATAGAAGACAGCGGTATCTCCTGGCTGTGATTCATCTCGATCTTGAAGGCGACGAATCTCGCCCTTAATGAATTCACCTTCGTCGTATTCAGATTCTGCAACGTATCCGATGAGAGGAGCACCTGCGCCAGAATCAGACCAGAGGTTCTTCTCTTTGCGAGATTCATTTTGAGAGATGACTGCATTTGCTGCGGAGAGGATGTTCTGAGTTGAACGGTAATTCTGCTCGAGAAGCACAGTCTTTGCATTGGGGTAATCGACCTCAAATTGCAAGATGTTTCGAATCGTAGCTCCACGGAAACCGTAGATGGATTGATCGGCATCTCCTACAACGCAGAGTTCAGCGATAGGAAAACCATCGCTCTCGTTACCGGTGAGCTCCTTCACCAATTGATATTGAGCATGGTTTGTATCTTGATATTCATCGACAAGGATGTGGCGAAAACGTGATCTGAAGCGAGCCTTTGCTTCAGGAAACTTTTGTAAAACTTCAACGGTCTTCATAATCAGATCATCAAAATCCATCGCATTGGCTTGCTTCAGGCGCATCTCATACATCGTGTAAACATCGGCTGCAATGGTGTCGAATTGATTGGTCGCCTTGCTTAAATACTCATAAGGAGTCTGCAACTCATTCTTCGCATTGGAGATGATGTTCTGAAATTGACGCGCCGGGTAACGCTTGGAATCTAGGTTAAGGGTTTCGCAGACCTTCTGAATCAACTTCTGCGAATCTGCAGAGTCATAGATAGAGAAAGATGAGCTGTACCCCAGCCGTTCGACCTCTTGGCGAAGTAAGCGAACGCAGGCAGAGTGGAAAGTTGAGACCCACATCGACTTTGCGATAGGACCTACTAATTCAGTGACGCGCTCTTTCATCTCGCCAGCTGCCTTATTGGTAAAGGTAATTGCGAGGATTTCATATGGCTTTACGCCACGGCGGGCCATCAGATACGCGATGCGGCGAGTAAGGACACGAGTCTTTCCAGATCCTGCGCCTGCTACAACGAGAAGTGGAGATCCTGCATGGGCTACAGCTTCCTGCTGCTGAGGATTGAGCCCTAAGAGGAGATCGTCGTTACCGGACATGGCGCGGAGTCTATTAGGCTTACGCACTATGGAACCCATTGCAGATTCTGAAATCAAGCGCGTCCTCGTAGTAAATGCCCACCCGGATGATTCCGACTTCGGCGCATCGGGAACGATTGCCCAGTGGGTCGCAAAGGGCATTGAGGTCAGTTACGTCCTCTGCACCAATGGCGATCAGGGTGGCGAAGAATCTGGTTTCACAAAGGAAGAGATGCCTGCAGTACGTCAGCGCGAACAGCGCGCAGCATGTGCAGCGCTCGGCGTTTCAGATGTCACATTCTTAAATTATGTCGATGGCCATCTCGAGCCAACTATCGCTCTTCGTAAAGATATTGTCCGCCAGATTCGTCGCGTTCAGCCAGATCGAATCTTGTGCCAATCACCAGAGCGCAACTGGGAACGTATTGGCGCCAGCCACCCAGATCACCTTGCAGCAGGCGAAGCAACGATTCAAGCTGTCTATCCTGATGCACGTAATCCATTTGCATTTACAGATTTATTAGATCAAGAAGGTCTTCAGCCATGGAAGGTGAAGGAAGTCTGGATGCAGGGGCATGCGCATCCAGATCACTTCGTTGATATCACCGATACTTTCCACTTCAAGATTGCAGCTCTCAAAGAGCATGCATCACAGACTGGCCATATGGAGAATCTCGAAGAGATGCTCCGCGAATGGGGTCAGCGCAATGCTGGTGTAGGAGAACTTCCTGCAGGACGTATCGCTGAAGCTTTTAAGATCGTAAATACAAACTAATTACTTAGCGGCAGCTTTAACAAGCTCAACGAATTGGATTGGATATCCATCGCCTGCATAGACAGGCTGGTTTCCATTCATTGTGTAAGCGCCAACATCACCAATCTTCTTGACGAGATCTAGACCCTTTGTGATCTTTCCCCAGATTGTGTAATTAGGACCGAGTTGGGTATCTGCATAGACCAAGAAGAACTGCGAGCCATTTGTTCCAGGGCCTGAGTTAGCCATCGCAACTGTTCCCGCTGGATAGTCCTTAGGACCATCCTTGGGAAGGTTCTCATCTGCATAACCCTTCCACCCTGTTGGTGAACCACTTCCAGATGCAGTGGGGTCGCCACACTGAAGGACAAAGAGCCCCTGTGTTGTAAGTCGATGACAGACGGATTTATTGAAATATCCGGCATTTGCAAGAGCGCTCATATTGGTAATTGTCTGCGGAGCCTTCGCGTTCAATGTAATGACGATATCGCCACAATTTGTAGTGAAGGTAAGTGTCTTTGGAAGAACCTTTGCAGGTGTTGTTGGCTGCTTTACAGTCGCTGCGGGATGTCCCGTCGCAGTTGACTTCTTGCACCCGGCAACTGATGTTGGCTTGCTTGCAGCAGATGATGCTGGTGCAAATGTTGCAGTGATTACGAGAGCAGCAGCAATCGCAGTGATCTTCTTCATTTTCATCTTCCTATTCCCACTCAATCGTTCCAGGTGGCTTGCTTGTGACATCGAGGACAACGCGGTTGACCTCGCGGACTTCATTGGTAATACGTGTTGAAATCTTTTCGAGAACATCATAAGGAACGCGAGACCAATCTGCAGTCATTGCATCCTCGGATGAAACTGGGCGAAGCACAATTGGGTGGCCATATGTACGGCCATCACCTTGAACGCCCACGCTTCGCACATCTGCAAGCAATACAACTGGGCATTGCCAGATATCTCGATCAAGGCCAGCAGCTGAGAGTTCGGCACGAGCAATCAGATCTGCCTCGCGCAAGATATCGAGGCGCTCTTGAGTTACCTCACCGATGATACGAATTCCAAGTCCTGGCCCTGGGAATGGTTGGCGCCAGACAATCTCTTCAGGAAGACCTAGTTCGAGACCAACCTGACGAACCTCATCTTTAAAGAGAGTGCGAAGTGGCTCGACCAATTTAAATTGAAGATCATCAGGTAGCCCACCAACGTTGTGGTGTGACTTGATATTTGCCGTACCTGTACCGCCACCGGACTCAACAACATCCGGATAGAGAGTTCCTTGTACTAAGAATTCAACATCTCCTCCAGCAGCGATATCGCGCGCTGCCTTTTCAAAGGAGCGAATGAACTCGCGACCAATAATTTTGCGCTTCTCTTCTGGGTCTGTAACGCCGGCTAGGGCTGAGAGGAATTGCTGCACTGCATCGACCACGACGAGATTAACGCCGGTTGAGGCAACAAAGTCACGTTGGACTTGCTCGGATTCACCGCTACGTAAGAGACCGTGATCAACGAAGACGCATGTCAGCTGGTTTCCGACAGCGCGCTGAATGATCGCTGCAGCTACCGCTGAGTCGACGCCACCAGAGAGGCCGCAGATAACTTTCTTATCGCCAATAACACTCTTAGCTTTAGCAATCTCATCCTCTGCAATATTAGATGTAGTCCATGTTGGCTTACATCCTGCAATATTGATAAGCCAGTTCTGCAAGATTGCTTGGCCATGCTCTGAATGCAAGACCTCTGGGTGGAATTGAACTCCCGCAATCTTTCCTGATGCATCTTCAAAGGCTGCGATAGGTGTATCTGCAGTTGAAGCAGAGATAGAGAATCCACATGGAACTTCAGATACAGCATCACCATGTGACATCCATACAGATTGTTGGGAAGGAAGTCCTGTAAATAACTTTGAACCAGGCTTTACATCCAGTGGCGTGCGACCAAACTCTGACTTACCTGTCTGCGCAACGACTCCAGCGAGAGCTGCGGCCATTGTCTGAAAGCCGTAGCAAATACCAAATGTAGGAATACCGAGAGCGAAGATTGCAGGATCTACCTTGGGAGCGTGATCTGCGTAGACCGATGAAGGTCCGCCTGACAAGATGATCGCTTCAGGGTTCTTCGCACTTATCTCTGCTGCAGTAATCGTTGAAGGAACGATCTCAGAGAAGACATGTGCCTCTCGAACGCGACGGGCAATTAACTGCGCATACTGCGCACCAAAATCAACGACTAGTACTCCGTAGGGCGTACTACTTGCCATGATGCATCACAACATCTACGCGCTGGAATGACTTCACATCTGAGTAGCCACATGTAGCCATAGCGCGACGAAGTGCGCCGAAGAGGTTCATATCTCCTGTTGAAGAATGTGATGGACCAAGAACTACCTCTTCAAGGGTTCCCACTGTTCCCACATTAAAGCGACGGCCACGTGGAAGTTCTGCGTGATATGCCTCAGAACCCCAATGCCAGCCAAGTCCTGGAGATTCAACTGCCTT
>CANGLK010000028.1 GCA_947454735.1 Candidatus Nanopelagicaceae bacterium | reverse complement strand
TATCCAAATCGTCGGCACTCAACTTCTTCACTGCAGATAGGAATTCTTCTGTAGCTTCTTGATAGGCAGCAATTGCGCCCGTGAGATCCATCGTGATGCTTACCCTTTGAACTTACGAATCTCTTGTGGCCAACCGCATGCGATTCCAATCCTGGAACCCCAATGTTTTGCCTCTTCATCCGATGCAACATCGATGAGGGTCATTCCTCCGAGGAATTCGCCATCGGTTGTGATTGGTCCGCCAACGACCCCATTCTCATCGGAGCCAAAAGCTTCTTCGATCTCTTCAATGAGTCCGCCAGCAAATATAAGAGCATTGGCTTCTTTCAGATCTTCGACAACTTTTCGGGCGAGAGGACCGCGAGCTTGATACCACTCGGCAGGATGATCGCCGACCCACTGTTGATTGAAATAGATGATGTATTTAGGCATGGGTAAATCATCCTGCATTGAGTGATGGAATGGAATCCAAACTATGGAAAATAATCTTTCCCATCTCTTTAGCCTTAGCCATCTCAATATCGGCACCACGTGATTCACCTGGAATGCGTAACACAGCATCACACTTCTCTAGAAGTCTGTGAGCTACTGGGTATTGATATTCGGTGAATTGCTCGGATCCATGCGAATCTCCACCCGCCTGGCGAATTACTGGCCACGCTAGCCACTCTCCAACTACTGCGAGGTGGCCCTTCTTGAAGATGGGAAGTGCGTAATCTTCCATCGCCTTGAGGTTCTTGGCGATCGCCTCTTCATCTCCATTGGTCCCGGACATATAAGGGCCAGAGATGAGAATCATGAGCGGCTTATTCATTATGCAAGGTTACATATACAACAAGTGGCTAAGCAGTTGGTGCGAGCACTAACTTGCGAGCCAAAATTTTCTTAATCTTTGCTTCAGAGAGCCCCCAAACAGAGAGCCCGACACCAAAGGCAGCGTCCGCCTCAGCGGGGGAGAGTTCCTCTGTAAAGAAGACAGCGCGAGAAAGTCCCGCATACATTGAAGTCCATAGGAGATACCGCTGTTCAAAGTTCTCGCCCTTGATCAGTCCTCCGGCAGCAAGTCTCTTGAATACTTCAGCGCCCTCGCCTCGGTCAGCTTTGATAATGAAGAACGGATCTTGCTCAAGCACGTTATGAAGCATTTTGGCAAAGAATGGATGAGTCTTTCTCGCCCAAAATAGCTTTCGCCCAGTATCTAAGATCAATTCAAGATGGTCGCCAGGAGCTTTCTGCTGGCTGGCCCACATCAGCCAATTGCCCCACGCATCATTAAAGGCTTCTTCAAAGAGCGCTTCTTTATTTTCAAAATACTTATAGATCGTTGTAGGCGATACCTGAGCATGGCCGGCTAATTGTTCGATTGTGGCCGAAGGACCGACCTCGGCCAGGACCTCTTGGCCTGCCTTCACGAGGGCGGCTCGGTTTCGGGCAGCGTAGGCAGCCTGACGCCCACCCGGAGCCACCGCCTTCTTCTTTCCTGCCATTTCAGCATTCTAGAACGCATTTGCACCCGTGGGATAGGTCTCGACACTTGGAAGAATCCTCTAAATATGGACAAAATCTCCAAATATGGAAGAAGTTTCCAAACTTCGCTATGGTTCCCCAATGAAATTGAGCGCCGGATTTCTCCGTGACAGCCTGTTCTCGATGGCTCGCGCCCGGATCGCTCGCATTCTCGTGGCAGTTTTAGTGGGAACGCTATTTGTTCCGCTCGGGTCCATCGGGACTACCTCACTTATTAATCAGGCAAATGCTGCAGCGATCAATTGTTCTGGCGGCGGCTCTATAAACCTCACTAAGAGTGGAACGACCGTAACTGGTTCATCAAACTCAAGTTGCGTTGGCACACTCGACCTTAGTACTTCGGGAATCACAGACTTTTCTGGATCTTTTTCGATTGCAAATGTAGCCACCTTAACAAAAATTATCTTTCCATCCTCCCTAACTTCGATTACAGGATATGCGGCCCTCTACAACAACGGACTTCAAACGCTCTCCTTACCTTGTGCCCTTAATTCCGTTTCAGGTCAGTCGCTGCAGGAAGGCAACTCACTTATTTCTGTCCAGTTATGTGCCGACGGCGGAACTCCAAGTACTAACTTCAATATGGGTTATTACGCATTCGGCGGAAATCCAAATCTGAAAATATTCTCGTTCGGCACATCCCTTGCGACGACAGTGAATGTGACGACTTGGAATGATGCTTCAAATATAACTTGGGGTGGAGATGATTCACTCAAATGGATTCAATATTGCGGATCGGGGTCAGCTTTTGCCGCAATGACTGCTCATCTCGTTGCACCATATATTCCATCTGGAGCTGTCGTAAGTTGCCTGCCCCCTAAGTCCGTGCTTGGTAGTTTGGTAGTAACATCCAATGGAAATAACTACTCCGAGAGTGGTGTTACCAATAATCTGCTTTCCTTGACATTACCTTCAGGCAAGGAAATAAGTGATAATTCAGCCTACACAGTTGAAGCTTGGGTCAAAATTGATGCTGCATCTAATACAGGGCCAAATAACGTTTACGGCGCAATTGCATTTGCTGATACTGAATATGGGACAACCGATTCCTGGAATCAGCGCACAATTTCACCGGGCACGTACGGATCGTATTATCTAAAAGTTGCAGGCAGTCTTCAGGCGCGGTGTGATCAAAACCCAGGCGATTATTCTGAACAAAACGGCCTTTGCCCGAATGTCGTTATACCCAGAGGGCAATGGACGCATCTTGTCATGCAGAAATCTTCTCCGACAGGTTTCAATTCACGTTTAATTGTTTATATAAACGGAAGAATCGCAGTTTCTAGACTGGTCACTAATAACAGCGCCACTCTCAAATATATAAAAATAGGTGGATTTGGTGACAATAATTCTGGCAAGGTCAATTTCGGACAAATCCGTGTGACCTCCGGTGCAATCTATCCGACCGATGGAGTGAGTACTTTCACGCCGAAATCCACATTCTCCAATTCAGTGTCAGGTGGAACCGTTCTTGCGCTCTTTCAACCATTATTTAACTCAACCGTAGATTCACTCGTTGATAACACCGGTAATCGGACTTTAATAAAGAGTTATGTGGCGGCAGCGAACGTCGCGAATTCAACTGACATCCCTGTTGACCTTCCAAGTGCGATTTCTCTCACTTTGACACAGGGGCGTTTGTCAGGGGGACAGTCATCGGTACTAATAGGTACTAATTTGACCGGCGCCACAGGTATTACGGTCGGCGGAACCTCGGCGACTCTAGGAACAGTCACAGATACCTCAGTTGCATTCACGACTCCGGTGTCAGCAACCGTTGGTGCGAAAGATGTTGTAGTTACCGTCAGCGGCACCACAGCAACATTGACCGGTGGATTTACTTATCGCCCCGTGCCGACAGCCTCATCGCTTACTATGACTTCCGGACCCTTGGCAGGTGGTGGATCATCTGCGCTCATTGGCACAGGCCTAGTTAGCACTACTGGATTAACAATTGGCGGGACAGCAGCAACTCTAGGAACAGTCACAGATACCTCAGTTGCATTCACCATACCCCCGTCTGCTTCCTTAGGAGCGAAAGATGTGGTTGTTACGACTGCGGGAGGAGTCGCCACACTCACAGAAAGCTTTACATACGTTTCTGCGCCGACAATTACTTCATTGAGTCTCACATCGGGATCTCTGTCTGGCGGCTATCTGGACACAATCACGGGAACCAATTTTACTGGAGTTACCTCCGTCAAAGTCGACTCACTCACAGCGTCATTCACCGTCTCCTCTTCAACTTCGATTGTCTTCTCTGTTCCAACCTCTAGTAGTGCCGGAGCGAAGGATGTCGTAGTTATAACTTCAGGTGGAACGGCAACACGAACCGGTGGATTTACTTACAGTGGCGCTCCGCGTATTCCGATTTTTGACACAACTACGGCTACCTCAAACGGTTTTATTCTTCAGATAGGTAATTGGGATCCAGCATTTACCTGGTCTGGCACGAATTCGTTGGGCGGCACAGTTTCTATAAGTGCGAGTGGATTAATTACTGTAACCGGCATAAATCCGGGCACCTTTTCGACTGTGACTATTCAAACCTCACGTACCGGATTTGATTCCGGAATTTCAACCTCAAATCCAATCAAGTCAATAAATGGATCTGCAAAAGTGCCTACCTTCGGAACGGCAACACCGACTTCTGACGGTTTCACCTTCCAGATTACCAATTACGACACAGCAACAATTTGGTCCGCCACAAACTCACTTTCAAAGTCGGTCACAATCAGCGGTACGGGGCTTGTAACGGTAACTGGCGTGAATCCTGGAACTGCGTCGACGGTAACAATTCAAACTACTCGTACTGGGTATGACACTGGTACGGCCACTTCTGCTGCGATCAGCTCGATTAATGGAACGGCAAAGATTCCTACCTTTGGAACAGCGACACCGACTTCAGATGGCTTTACTTTACAAATCAGCAATTACGACACAGCAACTACCTGGTCGGGTACAAATTCTCTTCAGAAGACAGTCACAATTAGCGGTACCGGACTTGTAACAGTAACTGGTGTGGCTCCTGGAACTGCATCTACCGTGACTATTCAAACCACTCGTAGCGGGTATGAAACTGGTACGGCTACATCGTCTTCCGTCCGCTCAATTAATGGAGCAGCAAAGGTTCCTGCCTTTGGAACAGCGACACCGACTTCAGATGGCTTTACTTTACAAATCAGCAATTACGACACAGCGACTACCTGGTCGGGAACAAATTCTCTTCAGAAGACAGTCACAATCAGTGCAGCGGGACTTATCACTGTAACTGGCGTCAGCCCTGGAACATCTTCAACGGTGACGATTATGACCACTCGTACGGGCTATGAGACAGGCACCGCTACATCGTCTGCATATACTTCGATCACAGGATCAGCAAAGGTTGCGGGGTTCGGTGCACCAACTTCAACCGCGGATGGTTTTACTCTCCCGATTACAAACTTTGATTCAAACTTTACGTGGAGTGCCACAAACTCACTTGGCAAGACGGTCACTATCAATGGCACAACAGGCCTCATCACAGTTACCGGTGTAAGTCCTGGTACATCCTCCACAGTAACTATTCGCACCACCCGATTCGGATACGACACCGGCACAGCTACATCTTCTTCGATTTACTCACTTACTGGCACAGCAAAGGTGCCGACGTTTGGGACACCAACCTCGACTCTCGATGGCTTCACATTGCCTATTACTAACTTTGAGACCGCAACTACTTGGTCAGTTACTAACTCGCTTGGAAAGTCAGTCAGTATTAACAGCACAACTGGTCTGATTACTGTCACCGGAGTATCCGCTGGCACTCTCTCGACTGTTACGGTCACGACCACGCGCCTCGGATATGAGACAGGCACTGCAACTTCAAATTCAATTTCATCCGCAACTGCTGCCACTCAACCAACAGGTGTAACCGCAACGACTGCTACAAGATCCTCAGTAGTAAGTTGGACCGCGCCGAGCGATACCGGTGGAATCGCAATTACTGATTATGCAGTCGAGTACTCCTCGACAAATGGTGAGACCTGGACTGCTTTCTCACATTCTGCATCGGTACTCACATCACTAACGGTTACTGGGCTTTCTGATGGAACTTCATATATCTATCGAGTTGCTGCCATCAATGCAGCAGGCCAGAGCCCATTCTCGACAAGCTCGGCGGTTAAAACCTCCTTCTATGTTGTGTGTACAACGGGAAGCTTCTGGGTCGCTGGTCCCGTAATTCCTTCAGCAGCCGGAGCAGATTGCACAGGTACTGCGACGATTCCGGTAGGTATTACTGGAGTTGCAATCAACTCATTTGCCCCAGGAAGCGGAGCAACACAGACAAACCGAGCTCTTACTACGATTGTCTTCCCGGCAAGTGGTTTTGTAAATATCGATCAGGGAGGTTTTAGAAACCTCGGTCTAACTTCTCTTACGATTCCCGCTTCTGTCACGATGGTTGGACTATCTGCATTTGAAAATAACCCTCTTACTTCAGTAACAATTACCGGAGGAAGCAACGGCTCATCAACTTACTTAAGCCAAGGTGCATTTAACAATCAGAATGCGGCTTTTGGATTATCGACTTCAATTGCCTTGACCTTTGGAATCGGAAAAATTGATATCGGACTTAACTTTGGTTACTCAACGAGATTCTCAACCGTAGACTTTGGAAGCGGCATCAATTCCATCGACGAGACAGCATTTAAGCAAAATGGAGTCGCTCAAGGTTGGATTCCTCTATTTCCATCGACAATAACCTCGATTGGCAAGGATGCATTTAATAACAATCCAAATATCTCTACCATTCGATTTGGATCGGGCCTAACTTCCTCTATTACATCAATCAGCGATACTGCATTTGATGCGACGGCTATAAAGAGCGTTCAGTATTGTGGTCCAACCGGAACTGTTCTCTCTAACTATTTGAAGAATCGTTTGCCAGCCGCAAAGATTTGGTGCAACTTTGTTGTGCCAAATGCTCCGACAATCGCAAGCACCTCAAAGACAAATCAGCAGGTAACAATTGCTTGGACTAAGGGCACATCGCTGGACGAGGCACCAACTGATACCTTCACCGTTCAATATAAATCAGGTGGCGGATCTTGGATTCAAGTCGCCTACGACTCAACGACTCCGCTCTCATCAACTATTCGTAATCTGACAAATGGAACGACTTATACATTCCGAGTCGCTGCTAACAATATCGTCGGATCTAGCTCATATTCCGCTGAAGTTCAGGTGACTCCACTCGGTTTGGCAACAATTCCGACCTTCGATACCTCGGTTGCGACTGCAAATGGATTTACCTTCAATGTTACAAATTATGATTCACGTACAAAGTGGTCGGCGGCTGTTACAGCTGGGTCTGGAATGGTCACGGTTGGCGCTCCGAGCGGATCTCTGTTGCCAATCACCGTCTCCAGTATGAATAACGGTGCAACAGCGTCCGTTCAGGTAACTACGACTCGAAGTACTTATGAAACAGGCACAGCGTCAACCGCTGGTACATCCCTCAATGGTGCCCTCACGCCTACATTCGGCACTGCATCCGTAACGACAAATGGTTTCTCTGCAGTAATCACTAATTACGATTCGAATTACACATGGGCGGTGTCGACTTCGACAGGTAGCGCCACGATCGTAAATGGTGCGGTGATTGTTTCTGGGGTGGCTTTTGCGACTACAGTCATCGAAACCGTCACTGCTACCCGTTCTAACTACGTCACTGGAAGTGCAAATCTTTCAGTGACGACGCTAGCGGGGCTTACTGCTACTTATTATGGAAATGTAAACACCGGGGGTCTTGCACCTAGTGATACCTCTACCTACCAAACCAACGGAACCCTTGTGGTTCTCGGCAATAGTGGGGCGCTCACAAAGCCTGGTTATACATTTACTGGTTGGAACTTAAACTCTGGAAACACCGGCGCTACTTACACAGCTGGGAACAGTTACACCTTGGCTAATGCGGGAGTCTCCTTCTACGCCCAATGGACGGCAACGCCCTTCAACGTGATCTACCACGCAACAGAGGCGACATCTGGTGCAGTCCCAACAGATCCAAACACTTACACAATCAGCGAAGCTGCAAATATTCGTGGCAATTCTGGAAATCTTATTAGACCTGGTTATGTCTTTTCTGGTTGGGCGGATAATGCAAACCGCACTGGTCATATTTACATTTCCGGGGATACTTATACAGTTCAAACAAATAACGTTGATCTTTGGGCGGCCTGGACTCCAAATTCATATACGGTCACATTTGATACCAATGGAGCATCAGGGTCCCCAAGCAAACTTTCTGATTCGTACACCGTTGGCTCATCGTTAGTTCGTCTTGCAACTATCGGAACAATGTCAAAGAGTGGTTATAACTTTGCAGGTTGGGCTACACAATCTGTGGGTACTCCAATAAGCGATTCTTTCACCGTCGCATCCAACACAACGCTCTTCGCTCAATGGTCGATTGCTAGCTTTACTTTGACATATAACCTCGATGGTGGAACAGGATCGATACCTGCCCCGGCCGCAGTGAATTACCTTGATCAGTTCAATCTCGCTCCATCAACTGGATTGACCAAGGTTGATACAAATACCGTTACCTATGCATTTGTTTCTTGGAGTTTAAATTCTCAAACCTACAATCCGGGGCAGTCTTACTTCATGCCAGCGAGCAATCTAACCTTCACGGCTACATGGACTCGTATTTATAACGTCACATATAGCTTTAGTGGTGGTTCAGTCGGAACCCCAATAGTCGATGAGCAAAAGGTTTCCGGTGACACCATCACAGTTTCGACGGTTACTCCGTCTCGAACCGGTTATGACTTCGTTGGATGGGTTGATCAGAGCGGTAGAACTGCCGCAGCCGGAAGTGAATATGTTGTCAGTGATGGCCACTACCTGCTGTATGCGCAGTGGAGCGCGACACCATTCTCAGTTACTTACGATGCTGCAGGTGGTTCGCCTTCCCCCACTGAGTCATCAAAGACAATTGGGCAGAGTTTCTCTGTTGGCGATGCTCCAAGTAAGACCGGCTATGACTTTAAAGGTTGGAACGATGGAGCAAATACATATGCGGCAGGCGCCCCCTATGTAACTCAGAGCAGCAACATTGTCTTCACTGCACAGTGGCAGGCTCAGGTCTATCGCGTGAAATATGACCTCAACGGCGGTTCTGGAAGCACAGGCGGCGATCGCCTTTATACATATGGAACATCGGCATACACACTTCCTACAACAGGCTTCTCACTAACAGATTACAGCTTTGCAGGATGGACTACAGCACCTGGTGGGCCAACTGTCGGCGCAACATTTGCGCCAAGTTCTGATATTTCACTCTACGCAATCTGGAATATTGCAATTTACCGAATGACCTTTGAAAGCCAAAGTGGTCTGAGTGATAGCGCAACGGCAAAGGTAACGATTGGTCAGTCTCTCGTATTGCCAAGCGCTACGCGAGCAAATTATGTACTTCAAGGTTGGTCTAACCAACTATCTGGTGGGAATCTCACAGCAAGTGGATCGAGCTACACGCCAACATCAGATGCAACTTTGTATGCACAGTGGGCGCTTCAAGTATTTACAGTCACATACAACGGCAATGGCGGCACCTCTGATGCACCAACAGCATCAATGACCTATGGCTCGACAACACCATTGGTGCTACCTTCCGCAACTCGCAGCCACTACTTCTTTGATGGCTGGTACTCAGCGGCCAGTGGTGGATATTTAATTGGAGAAGCAGGAGCAAGCTTTAGCCCAACCAGTTCAGTTACTATTTATGCACACTGGACTCAAGCATCTTTACAAGGCCTAGGACAGGCAACAAAGATTGCTGAAGTCACTGTCCTTTCGGGAAATAACAGCTCATTTACTGCAGGAAGCCAGGGCAGTTCAGCGACAGTTTCCTACACAGCAGATAGCTTGCCTTCAGGCACGGTTATTACCGCCTATGTACAAAGCTCAACTGAGCGAGCATCAACCCTCATTGATCCTAATTCAAGTTACATCCTTTCAATGGTCGTTGCCTGGGTAGCACCGGATGGAACAGTCCCTGATACCGCACCAAGTAAGCCGATTGTGATGACTATTTCCAATCCTGGAATCACTAAGGGTTCAAGAGTTTTCGGTTTGGTAGGAACGACGCCTAAGTTCTTGGGAGTTGCTGCGCAAGATGGAAGCGTTCAAGTGGAACTTACTCAAGATCCAACGGTAACTGTCGCAATTACTAAACCAGACTCTGCAACTGCAGTTACAGCTGTTTCCTTAGATGATTTATCAGCGCTAGTTACGTGGGAAGCGCCTGAAGTTACCGGCGGTTCTCCAATTACCAACTACACCGTGACATCAAGCGCTGGGCAGACTTGTTCAACTGCAACAACCTCATGCACGGTTACGGGGCTCACCGCATTAACTGATTACACATTTAGAGTTGTTGCTCGAAATTCAATCGGCTCAAGTGATCAAAGCTTGCCATCTGGGTTAATCACCACATCTGGTGCTACAGCACCTCCCGCACCGCCATCAAATTCTTCTTCATCTGGCTCAGTTGTCACACCAGCTGCCTCAGTCGTACAGGCGCCAACCAAAGAAGACACGACGACACCTGAGGTAAAGCCTGTACCGGCACCTGAGGTAAAACCAATTCCGACTGAAGATCCAAACCAAGGCGGTAAGAGTGATGCCGATAAGGCAGCAGAGAACGCTCAAAAACTGGCATTGGAAGATTCAGCGAAGGCGGCTGCTGAAATAGCTCCTGCTATCACGGTTTATTCAATCTCTAAAGATTTCAAATTGAGTGATTACAACCTTGCTTATCTTCATACCTACCTTTTAACGCTCAAGCCTCATGCAATGGTGACTTGCATCGGCTATACCTATACATCGAGCATGTCATTGCTTGAAGCAACAGCTTTAGCTAAGAAGCAGGCGAATGCGCTCTGTGAGATCATCAAGAAGGATCGTCCAACCCTTTCTACATCCATTCTTATCCGCCCATCCGAATCGGCCCCGAAGGCTGCCGTAGGGGCTCAGTGGGTTGCGGTGAGTTATCGAGTTGATGGCTATGAGCCGATTACTCCGAGTAGGCGATTCCAAGATATTCAAACAGGACTATCTTTCTTGGCATACCAACCTTCATACACGGCAGCTCTTGAGTTAAAGGAGATTGAGATTATTCAATGTGCCTCAAATAAGAATTATGGAATGAGTGCTCAATTCGGAACATCTAAGAAATCAATTGTCATCACCGAGTACGGCGTCACCAAGTCTTGTTCATTTGCGACATCTCTTACAAAGGGCGCAAAGCAGACCATCGTCATTAAGAAGGGCACCAGCTTGCGCCCCGGCGCTCGAATCTCACTCGTAACCATCGGACTCACGTCGATTGATATTAAGAAAATCATCGCTGGGCTGGTGCGCGTTCCAATTCAATAAGGTTTTCTCACCAGGCATTTTCTTTAAATCCCGCTAGACTCGTACGAGAACAGTCCACTTAGCCAAGAAATCACTCATCAGAGAGCGCCCACACAATGGATAAAGCATTTAGCCCATACGACCTAGCAGGTAAGACACTTCAGAACCGCATCGTTATGGCGCCAATGACTCGAAGCCGTGCTGGAAATCCTGGTGGAGTAGCAACTGATTTGATGGCAACTTACTACGCACAACGCGCGACAGCCGGGTTAATCATCTCTGAGGGAACTCAGCCATCTGTAGTAGGTCAGGGTTATCCGAGTACTCCAGGTTTGCACTCTGCCGAGCAGGTTGAATCATGGAAGAAAGTAACAAGTGCCGTACACGCTGCCGGGGGAGTGATCTTCGCTCAGTTGATGCACACAGGTCGTATCGGCCATAAAGATTTATTACCTGCAGGACAAGTGCCAGTTGCACCATCTGCTGTAATCGCTGAAGGTCAGGTTTACACACCAACGGGACCACAGGATTTCGAGACTCCACAGGCTATGACCGAAGAAGAGATTCTTCAAACAATCGAAGACTTTGCAAGTGCGGCAGCTCATGCAATCGAGGCTGGATTTGATGGTGTTGAGATCCACGGTGCAAATGGTTATTTAGTTCATCAATTCATTTCAACAAATGTAAATCTCCGCACTGATCAGTGGGGTGGCTCTGTAGACGGTCGAATTAAGTTCGCGGTAGAAGTTGCTAAGGCAGTTTCAGCGAGAATCGGTGCCGCTAAGACAGGTTTCCGAATTTCTCCTACCAATCCATTCAACGGAATTACCGAAGAAGGATTCGAAGCTACATATGAAGCGCTCATCAAGGAGCTTGCAGCACTTGATTTGGCATACCTCCACTTCATGGAGAACCAGATGCAGAATGGACTCCTTGCCAGAGCCCGCACTTGGTGGAAGAACACTTTGATGGTCAACACAATTCTCGGCGAGAAGACAAAAGGCAAGAGTGACCTGGAATATATCGAGTCAGGAATTGCTGACATGGTTTCATTTGGTCAACTCTTCATCGCAAATCCAGATTTGGTTGCCCGCCTAAAATCAGATGGTCCATTTAATACTGCAGATGCATCAACATTTTATGGTGGAGATGCAAAGGGCTATACCGATTACCCAACTTTGAGTTAATAGAGCTTGCCTACTTAGCTTTCTCGATCAAGATCGGCAGGAATTCTTATTGAACGTGTGTGGGATCCATCCAGAATAGTTCCCAGATATGTCCATCGAGATCTTCGAATCCCCAGCCGAACATGAACGGATATTCGTCAGGCTCCTTGTATCTGCGTGCGCCAAGAGAGAAAGCCTTCTCACAGAGGTTTCGTACCTCATCAATTGATTCGCACGATAGCGCCATCAGCGATTCGACTGTGCTCTTCTCTGCAATTGGCTTATCGATGAAAGTTGAGAACTTAGCCTTCTCAAGGAGCATCACAAAGATATTTGGGCCGATAATCATGCAGGTTGAATCTTCACTTGTGAATTGCGCATTGAAAGTGAATCCAAGTTGAGAGAAGAAATTGACAGAAGTTGTCAGCTTTTCAATAGGCAGATTGACGAAGATTGAGTTATTCATAAGCGAAGATTATCGGCTGCGACAGAAATAGAAGATTCGCTCTATAGGCCATTCTTTTGACGAAATACATGAACAATGGCATTTGCGTGGCCGTGGCCCATCTCAAACTTTTCCTTGAGGTGAGCCACTTGTTCCATATGTGCAAGCTTGGAAACCTTCTTAAGCTCTTTCATCCAATGCTCAATTGGCTTGCCGTACTTCTTCTCGATAGAAGGAAAATACGAAGCCGGACCATTTACTTTCTTTTCAGCCATGAATAAATCCTAAATTACTTGGAATGAAAAATAAAGAAGAGTCGCCCTATAAGCCGGAACGAAATCAACCGGCTTTTCAGCAGGTTCTGTATTCTGCTTTAGATTGCCTCAAGGATTTCTTTTAGGTGGCGAGGTGTTGGTACGCGACCGGAAAGAACAACTTTCCCATCAACTACAAGAGCAGGCGTGCTCATTACGCCGTATGAAGCAATGGCTGCATAATCCTCAACTTTCTCAAAAGTAGCTGTCAGGCCCATCTCGGCAACAACCTCATGAGCAATTCTGTCGAGGGTCACGCAGTTTTTGCACCCAGGTCCTAATACTTTGATATCCATCTGTTCCTCCTAGAGAATTGCGTTGAATAGACAGCCGACGAAAATGATTCCGCTTCCAACAATTGCTAAATAAGTAGCTAGAAGCTTGGGGCGTAGCACTCTGCGAAGCAAGATCATCTCAGGCAGGCTTAGGGCAACAACAGCCATCATGAATGCAAGTAGAGTTCCCATAGGAAGGCCCTTATCGTGGAGTGCCTGAACAATAGGCATCACACCTGCCGCATTGGAATAAAGCGGGATTCCTACTAAGACGGCGATAAGAACTGCAAACGGATTGCTTGCACTTGCATGCTTTGCAAAGAAATCTGTTGGTGCCCAGCCATGAATAAGTGCACCTACGGCAATACCAGCCAAGAGGTATGGCCAAATCTTCTTAACAATCGAAACTACTTCTTCTTTTGCAAGGCTAATTCGATCTTGAACTGTGTAGTGAGGAGATGCGAATTCTCCTTGAGCATTCATGGGATTTGCATAAACGAATGGCTCAACCCATCGTTCTACCTTGAGTTTGCCAAGTACCATTCCTGCCGTGATTGCAATAATGAGTCCTGATGCCAGATAGATGGCAGCAATTTTCAAGCCAAACATTGTGAAGAGAAGCCCAACTGCAATCTCATTTATGAGAGGGCTTGCAATTAAAAAGCTCAGAGTTACCCCGACAGGTATACCGGATGAGAGAAACCCGATAAAGACGGGTACGGCGCTACATGAGCAGAATGGAGTTACCACTCCAGCTGAGGCAGCCACAATGTTGCCTATACCTTGGCGTTTTCCACCTAAAAATGCTCGCGTTCGTTCAATTGTTATAAAAGAACGGAGCATCGTCACCACAAAGGTAATTCCAGTCAAAAGCAGAAGAATTTTTGTGGAGTCATAAAAGAAGAATCGAACTGATTCGCCGACTTTGCTATCTGGTGAAAGATTTACTACTTGAAATAGCAGTCGGTCCCAAAACTTGTCATTAACCCAATACAGCAAGTACCAAGAAGCAGCCAAAAGAGCGAGCTTAGATAGGCTCTTTGAGGTGGGCTCTCGCTTCTGTAGGTTTAATGAAATTGTCATTTATTTAGCAGCAAGAACCTGTTGTGGTTGAACAGCAAGCTGAATCGTCTGAAGACGTTGAGCAGCATGAATCTGCACCTTCAGAAGTTGAGCAGCATGCATCCTTGGATTCGATTTTGATTTCCTTCAGATCTGACATTTCTATCTCCTTAAATCGATGAACTTCGATATGACTATCCTACGCTCCCATCGAAGATTGTCAATGTATGCTTTTGGCGTGGCTACCACCCTTATGCTTTCAAAGGCTCCAAAGGTTATTTCCAAGCTTGCCGAGCAATACAAGGCACTTGGAGATGAAACCCGTCTCGGGCTGATCATGGCCGTTGCATCAGGAGAAAACTCCGAAGCCTGCGTTTGTGATCTGACACCTAGCACCGGCCTGGCTCAGAGCACCGTGAGTCACCATCTCAAATTATTGGTGGATGCAGGATTGTTGGAGCGAACACAACGAGGCAAGTGGGCGTTCTATTCGCTTACTAAAGATGCGAAAAAATTAATTAAGTAGAAGAGTCGCCCTATAAGCCGGAGACGACATTGTTATGCGTGAGGTCACGCTCACGCATAACAGTTGCCCTCGAATTTGCCCCCAAAACTCTATAAATTTAAATAGAGAAATGTCGACCCACAGAACGAAGCCGACCTACTTCCCGGT
>CANGLK010000027.1 GCA_947454735.1 Candidatus Nanopelagicaceae bacterium | reverse complement strand
ATTGCAGGAAAGCGCGGCGATACAACTGTCGAAGTAACAACATATCGGACAGAGAAGTATGAAGAAGATTCACGTAACCCAGATGTTGAGTACGGCGACGATATTGAAGGTGATCTCTCTCGCCGCGACTTCACTGTTAATTCAATGGCTCTTGAATTAACAACGGATACTCCAGAATTTATCGACCCCTTTGATGGAATCGGCGATTTAGCGGCAAAGGTATTGCGCACACCAGCTAGGGCCGTTCAATCTTTCTCTGATGATCCACTTCGCATGATGCGTGCTGCACGTTTTGCAAGTCAATTAGAGTTCACACTTGATAGCGAAGTTATTGAGGCGATGGAGAATATGTCGGGGCGTATCTCGATTATCTCTGCAGAACGTATCCGTGATGAATTTGTAAAGATGTTGATGTCGCCCAACCCACGTATCGGAATCACAATTCTCGTTGATACTGGAATCGCAGAACATGTCTTGCCTGAGATTCCTAAGTTGCGACTTGAGATTGATGAGCACCATCACCATAAAGATGTATATGAACATTCCATTACTGTTCTTGAGCAAGCAATCACACAAGAAGATCGCCTTGGTGGTCCCAACCTTGTTAACCGTCTCGCTGCGCTCTTACATGACATTGGAAAACCAAAGACTCGTAACCTCATTGAAGGTGGAGGAGTCTCGTTCCACCACCATGAAGTAGTGGGTGCGCGTCTGGTTAAGTCACGTCTGAAGGCGCTCCGCTTTGATAACGAGACGATCGACGCGGTCGAAACACTTGTAGCTCTCCACCTTCGTTTTCATGGCTATGGAGATGGTGAGTGGACTGACTCTGCAGTGCGTCGATATGTGCGCGATGCCGGTGAATTGCTGACACATCTTCACGTTCTTACACGTGCAGATTGCACAACCCGCAATGCAAAGAAGGCAGAGCGCTTATCTCGCACCTATGACGGTCTAGAGGCACGCATTGCAAAATTGATGGAAGAGGAAGAACTCTCAAAGATTCGCCCTGATCTTGATGGTGCACAGGTAATGAAATTACTCGGAATCAAACCATCTGCAGATGTTGGAAAGGCGCTCGATTTCTTAATGGAGCTTCGCATGGAACATGGCCCATTGGGTGAAGAACGTGCGACGGAGGAACTTATGGAGTGGTGGCGTTCTCGCCGCCATCCTTAAGAAAGAACTTCTGTGGGCGAAGCACTACGCCTGCAATAAGTATGTAAGTCACCGCAACGAGCGTTGGCACAAGCCATGAATCTCCACTCTGTGGCAGTAATAATGCGGAGATAATAGAGAAGACCACGATTGATCCATTGACTACAACGTCATAGACGGCAAATACACGTCCACGGAACTCATCACTGATCTTCGATTGCACAAGTGCATCATTGGTAACTTTCACACTTTGACCGAAGAGCCCAGTTGTAAATGCTGCAGCGCAGAGAAGAATCTGGTTGCGATCGATAACAAGTATCAGTGTTCCGAAAGCGGCTGCAAACATCGATAACCGCATCCAACGATGGCGCCCCGTCCATTGCACACCAATCGGTGCGATCAGCGCACCGATAGTAAAACCGATTGCAGCACATGAGAGCGCAATACTTAATCCGGCTAAACCTGCATCGCTATTGCTTGGATCATTAAATGTATTTCTCTCTAGCAACATAGCGGTGAGAGTAAGGGCTGTGATTCCACCGCGATGGATAGCTGTTGCTGCAATTCCGCGAGCAGCATCTTGATGAATACTTAAGAATTTAAAACCTTCTCGAACTTCGATAAATCCTTCAGAAATTGATGCCTTCTTAATCTGATGTGGCTGCGGACCAATCTCAGATTTTTTCATCGTCGAGGCAAATAGGGCTGCAAGGAGATAGCCAGATGCTGCGGCAAGGATGAGGTAACCATCGGCATGGTCTGCAGAGGTAACTGCATCAGTAAAACGCCTTATTAATAGCCCCATGCCGCCGCCAAGAACTACCCAGACAGATCCACCCGTGACGGCGAGAGCATTTGCTGCAATAAGAGATGACTTCGGTGCAACAAGTGGAAGTCCTGCAGATAAACCGGCGAGGATGAGTCGATTCACACCAAATGCAATCAGTACAAAAATTGTAAGTTCTAGACCGGTTCGCCCTTGAAAGATAAGGAGAGCGATAAAGAAAAGAGTTGTTGCTCGAGTTAAGTTTGAGAAGAGAACTGCGCGCTGACGTGAGAAACGATCAAGGAGAGTTCCCACCATCGGTCCAACGATGGAATAAGGAAGGAGAACAACAGCAAATGCCAGAGCCGCATTGAGCGCAGATGCCTGGCGTTCTGGTGAGAAGAGAACAAATGATGCGAGTGCGCTCTGGAATATTCCATCGGTGAATTGGCCGGTCCAACGAGTCCATAAGAGCGGGCGCATACGTCGGTCACGGATTAACTCCCAGAAGGTGAATCCTCGCTCTAACACGTCAGTAAGCGTAGGGCTAAGAAAGCGAATATTCTTCTCGCCATGGCGGCGCAGGCAAGAACTCCCAATCCTCAATCAATGAGGGGGTTCATCGATTATTCACTCGATAAGCGCGCAACCTTGCTCGCACTCTTCCGAGGCGTAGTTGATGCTTGTGATGCCGATCCTTACTTAATGCGCGCAGCGAAGTTTCATGGCGAGAAAGCTGGACGCAATTGTCCAGTCTGCAAGAAGGATTCCCTCGTAGAGCTGCGCTACACATTTGGTGATCAATTAGGACAATACTCAGGAAGAATTAAATCTCCAGCTGAACTGCTTGAGATGGAGAAGGAGTTTGGCGAGTTCGCTGTCTATATAGTCGAAGTCTGTCGCGATTGTTCATGGAATCACCTCTGTTCGACCTATTTATTAGGTGATGGAAGCGTTCGTAAGCCACCACGGCGCCAACGCACCCTCGAGGATGAAGACTTCAGCGGTAACCTTGGAAAGTGATTAAAACCAAGCTCATTCGTGCAGGCATATTTCTCGCAGGTTTTGGCTTTGTTGCGGGGGCAACTCTCTTCGCGCTCGCTTGGTTTACAGTCGATATTCCAGATCCCAATGCCTACGTCAATAGCCAGGCAACTGTTATTCAATATTCAAATGGCCAAGAGATCGGCCGCATCGGCGCACAGAACCGCCAGATACTTCCACTAGCAAAGATTCCGCTACGCCTTCGCTATGCAGTTATGGCGGCAGAAGATAGAAGGTTTTATTCCGAGCGCGCATTTAGCATTACAGGTTTAGCCCATGCAGTTCTCTCCAATGTATTAACCCTCGGCCAAGGTCGTGGCGGATCTACGATTACTCAGCAATATGCAAAGACAGCATTCTTAACGCCTGAGAGAAGTATTCAACGAAAGATAAAAGAGCTCGTCATCTCTCTTAAATTAGAGAATGCAATGACGAAGGATCAAATCCTCGAAAATTACCTCAACACAATTTACTTTGGCCGCGGATCATATGGAGTGCAGACAGCAGCTCAGCAATATTTCAACCGCAATGCAAACCAACTCTCAATTTCACAATCAGCGATCATTGCATCAATTCTGAGATCACCTGGACTTTACGATCCCTTTTACGGAGATAAAGCACAGAAAGCACGTAACCTCGCACGTCTTCAAGGTCGTTTTCAATATGTAATTCAAGGAATGTTGGCTGAGAAGTGGATTACAGCTGAGGAGGCGAAGGCTGCAAAGATGCCATCGATTGCGCCTCGTACAACTGGCGGATCGCTGAGTGGTCCAAAGGGTTACATCATCGATGCAGTACAGAAAGAGTTGAGCAAAGTAGGATTTACATCTGAGCAGTTGATGGTTGGTGGCTACGTCATCAAGACAACGCTCGAACAGCGCGCACAACAATCTGCAGTGGATGCAGTTAATAAGTTATACCCAGCGAATGCTCCAACGAATCTCCATGTTGGTCTTGTTGCAATCCGCCCAGGTACCGGTGAAGTCATCGCTATGTATGGTGGAAAAGACTATGTATTACGCCAACTTAACGATGCAACTCAATCTATTGCTCTCGCGGGTTCTACCTTTAAGCCCTTCGCACTCGTTGCAGCTCTTGAACAAGGAATTCCACTGACATCGATGTGGAATGGCGATACTCCGCAAACATTTGATGATCTTGGAAAGCCTTACATCGTAGATAACTATGGTGGAGAGGGTTGGGGTCAGATTGATTTGATGACTGCAACTCAACACTCAGTCAATACCGTCTTTGTGCCACTCGGTATCAAGGCGGGTCTTGATCGTGTTGTTGATGTCGCTCGCCGAGCAGGAATTCCTGAAAGCGTTGCAATGATGCCAACTCCATCAGTATCGCTTGGAGTTGCAAGCCCGCATGTCATCGATGTTGCAAATGCCTACGCAACTTTTGCTGCTAATGGAATTTACTCAAAGCCTTACATGGTTGCTCAAGTAATTGGAGCTAATAAGGGCGTTCTCTATGAAGGTAAGGCTCAGACACAGGAAGTCTTTAGCAAAGAGGTCATGGCAGATCTAACCTATGCACTCAAGGCTGTTGTTAATGGCGGAACTGGTTCTGCAGCTCTTGCGCTCGGCCGACCAGCTGCAGGCAAGACAGGTACATCACAGTCGAATGCATCAGCGTGGTTTAGCGCCTACACACCTCAACTTGCAGCATCTGTCTCACTCTTTAGAGATAGCGCCTCTGAATCACTCAACGGTATCGGTGGACTTAACTCAGTTACAGGTGGAACCTTCCCTGCAAAGATTTGGACAGCATTTATGAAGGGCGCTCTTAAAGATCAACCAATCATGGAGTTCCCTGCACCTGCCAATATCGGTGGTCTCGATCCAATCGTGATGACTAGCGGCGGCAAGCAATCAATGAAGAAGAAGTAAGTCCTCTCTTAATGCGATTGAGTACACGTCTACTTATCCTTGCGGCAATACTGCTCTCACTGCTCTCATTTGCGAAGTTCCAACATTGCCAAAGCATTGGCTGGGCCCAGCCTGGAACAGATGTACATGAGTGTTATACCGATATATCAGCGCTATTTCATGAGAGATCACTCGATAAAGGGCAATGGGTATATAGCAGCGCTGACAACGCTGTTGAATATCCCGTACTACAGGGCACCGTTATGTGGCTCACGGCAAAGGTAGCCGCTGGAGATATCAATAAGTATTACTACATCAATATTGGTCTAATAGCGCTGCTCTTTATTGGATCTGCATTGGTGATAAATAAGCTGAAACCAGAATTGAATTACCTCTACATTTTCGCACCAACGGCAATCTTGGCGCTCTTCATTAACTGGGATTTATGGGCAATCATCACAATGCTCTTGGCAATCTATTGGTTTGATCGTGAGCGATATCTATTGAGCGCCTCAATGATCTCTATCTCAATCGCAACGAAATTCTTTCCCATAGTTCTTCTCTTCGCTATCGCAGTGATCTTCATCCGCAATCGTGAATATCGAAACCTTATTAAATATTTCTCAGTAACAATCGGTCTTTACGTACTCATTAATCTTCCGTACGCGATCACTACTCCGCAAGGATGGTGGCGATTCTTCGATATGAATATCCATCGCCTTCCAGATTGGGGTTCGCTCTGGTTAGGATTTGAAATCTTTAAAATTCATATTTCGGGATTTAATGCGATTTCTCTTCTCGCAACACTTCTTCCAATTATGGCTGCGCTCCTCTTTCTCTTCTCGACTGTAAAAATTCTCTCCTTAGCCGAGTCCTCAATATTCTTTCTGGCAATTGTGATGACCTTTGGAAAGGTCTACTCGCCACAATATGTACTCTGGTTGACACCACTTGTGGTTATCGCGTTGGTAAATTCGAAAGAGAAGTTATCGAAAACTCTGACTGTTTTCTGGTTCTGGCAGATTACCGAAATTATTTATCACGTCGCCATCTGGACCTATCTCTCTGGACACGGTTCAGAGAACCACCTCATACCGAGGTCTACCTATGGATTAGCGATATTCCTGCGCTTTGTCGGGATAGTTGCCATGGTGATCTCTCTCGCTCGTCAGCACCGCCTTGAATCGAGCACAAGCCTGAAGAAATTGACGGCCACCAAGGGATAAATAGGCCTGAATTTCTCCTTTTCTAGCCCTCCAGTTACCCTTAAGCCTCCTGATTCGCATGGCCACCGGCCATATCGATGAAGGTTTTTAACCCTCCTGTCACGGAAATACCGTGGCCGTCTTAGTCCAGAGGAGGTCGGGTTAACACATGCGTCACTATGAACTCATGATCATTCTTGATCCAGATCTAGAAGAACGTACAGTCACACCATCACTTGAGACATATCTCAAGATCATCAAGGACAGCGGAGGCGCAGTCAACAAGCTCGATGTTTGGGGCAAGCGTCGCCTATCGTTCGAAATCAATAAGAAGGCTGAAGGCATCTACGCAATTGCAGATATGAATTGCGAACCTGCAGCAATCAAGGAGCTCGATCGTCAGCTCAACTTGAATGAATCAATCCTTCGTACAAAGGTAATGCGTCCCGAGTAATCAACAACTTCGGGATTTCTTCCCGGAATTGTCACTCTAGACGAGTAACTTATAAGCACGGACTCAACCAGTAGATAACCCCAGAAAAGAAGGTAAAAAATGGCAGCAGGAGATACAACAATCACACTAGTCGGCAACCTCGTTGACGATCCAGAGCTTCGCTTTACCCCATCGGGTGCAGCGGTAGCGAAATTCCGCGTTGCTTCAACCCCTCGTTACTTAGATAAAGCTACGAACGAGTGGAAAGATGGCGAGAGCCTCTTCCTTCAATGCAATATCTGGCGCCAAGCTGCTGAGAATGTTGCTGAGTCATTGACTAAGGGAATGCGCGTCATTCTTACAGGTCGTCTCAAGCAGCGTTCATATGAGACAAAAGAGGGCGAAAAGCGAACAGTCTTTGAGGTAGAAGTTGATGAAGTAGGTCCATCACTTCGCAATGCAACAGCTAAGGTCACACGTACCCAGCGCGCTGCAGGCGGAAATACAGGTGGCGGATTCTCTGCCCCTGCTGCTGACTTCAACGAAGACCCATGGGCTGCAGCATCGACTTCACCAGCCGGTGGTGGATGGGGTTCTCCATCTACAACCGACGAACCACCTTTCTAAACATCCAACAATCCATTCCTACGCAGGTAGGGCCCGAAAAGGAGCACCATAATGGGAGCAAGAAATAACCGTAACCTCAAAGAGGTTAAGAATAAGGGCGCGAAAGCTGCTGCTCTTAATAAGAAGTTCAAGAAGAAGCCTTGCAGCTTCTGCCGCGACAAGGTCACATATATCGATTACAAAGATATTGCGACACTTCGCAAGTACATCTCAGATCGCGGAAAGATCCGCGCTCGCCGCGTCACAGGCGCATGCACACAACACCAGCGCGCAGTAGCTACAGCTGTTAAGAACAGCCGTGAAGTAGCACTACTGCCTTACACATCTTCAGCGCGATAAGGAGAACTCAACTACTATGAAGCTCATTCTTACTCGTGAAGTTGCAAAGCTCGGCACAGCCGGTGACGTTGTAACAGTAAAAGATGGTTACGCACGTAACTTCCTCCTCCCACGTGGTGCAGCAATTGCATGGACACTTGGTGGAGAGAAGCAGATCGAAGGCATCCGCCGTGCACGTGCTGCACGCGAGGTTCGCGATATCGATCACGCAAAGGAGATCAAGGCAGCTCTCGAAGCAGCTAAGGTCCTCGTTGCTGTTAAGACAGGTACAGCAGGACGTTTGTTCGGTTCAGTAACTGATAAGGACATCGCTGCAGCTATCAAGTCTGTAACAAAGATTGATATCGATCGCCACGCAATCAAGACAACAGGTCACATCAAGAAGACAGGCAACTACTCTGTAAAGGTTTCACTCGGACACAACGTTGTCGCGACTGTAGCAATCTCAGTAACAGCTGCTTAATTTCTACCCAAAACACCCGCCACCTTTACGGTCGGCGGGTGTTTTGTTTTTCCATTTGAATAGGGACAGCCTGATTTCTTAGAAAATTCAAAATAAGTACCTTCACTCATCCGAGAGAAAGTTCGGGATAAATGGAGATCTGGTACAAATCGATCATTACGATTCAAGCGATTGCTTTCTGGATTTTTATGAAGCGTCATGGGTATTTCAAGCGCAATGGCGCAATTCCACCTTACGTGAAGAGAAAGAAATAAGAATTTACAACCAACCCGATTTCTTAAACTTTCGATAGAGGAAGGCTGTAACTAGGAGAAGGCCACCAACGACCATCGGATAGCCATACTGCCAACGTAGCTCTGGCATAGTGTCAAAGTTCATTCCATAGATACCTGCAACCATTGTGGGAACAGATGCGAGTGCTACGTATGCAGTTATCTTGCGCATATCTTCATTCTGCTGCAACTGTACTTGTGCAATCTCAGCTTGTAGCGCTGATTGCAGTAATGAATCTAAGCCAGATGCTGCATCAGATGCGCGAGCGAGGTGATCCAATGTATCTCTAAAGAACGGTGTGAGATCTGCTGGGATGTGTCGAGCACCGATACTTGCAATGTTCTGCAAGGGTGAGAGCAAAGGATCGATTGCATGGCGGAACTCAATGACTTCGCGCTTCAAAAGATAGATCTCTTGCGAAGCACTGACGCGAGATTCACTGAAGACCTTCGCCTCTGCCTGATTTACATCTGTCTCGAGTTCGATAGAGATATCGATATAGCAGTCGATAACATGATCGAGAATTGCGTGGAGCACCGCATAAGGACCCTTTGCTAATTGTTCAGGGCTTCGTTCCAAATTATGGCGAGTATTTGCAAGAGGTGAACCATTGCCGTGGCGAACTACGACGATGAAGTGCTCTCCAATAAAGCAGAAGATTTCACCCGTCGAAATCAAACTACCTTTCTCTTCATAGAAGGCGGTCTTGAGAACCATCACTTGAACATCTGGAAACTCTTCATACTTAGGACGCTGATGAGCAGCAACAGCGTCTTCTACTGCGAGTGGGTGAAATTGAAAGTCGCCCATGATCTTTTCAAATTCAGCGGCGGTCGGTTCAGCAAGGCCGAGCCAGACAAAGCCACCCTCCTGCTTTGCCTTACTGATGAGCTCACCTAAATTTGATGGCTCTCTATAACGGAGGCCATTTTTATAGAGGGCGTAGTCGACGATCATGGGGCAATCCTGCCTGCCTTAAGTGAATAAAGAGTGAAGCCCACGATATGAGATGTCGGTGAGGTAATTCCCTCCACAGATTTCTACGCTTAAATCGAGAGTTATCCACCTATATCGAGAGTTATCCACACTTTATCCCCACCCTTCCACACAGGAAAAGGTGAGTTACACACACCCTTATACACATAGCAAGTAGTAATTGTCAGAGGTCGAAGCCACTATTGCCCACGTGAGCATCGCAGAGTTTCCTACCAATAGCCCCCGCCAAGAGCGCGGGGCAAGTAACACTGTCGGTGTCGAATTTGAACGTACTCCTCCGCAAGATTTACAGGCAGAGCAATCTGTTCTCGGTGGAATGTTGTTATCAAAAGATGCAATTGCAGATGTCGTTGAAGTATTACGTTCACGAGATTTCTATCGCCCTGCACACGAGCTAATCTTTGAAGCAGTTCTCGATCTCTATGGTCGCGGTGAACCAGCTGATGCAATTACCGTCTCTGCCGAGCTAACAAAACGTGGAGAGATTGCACGTGCAGGTGGCGCTCCATATCTCCACACACTTATCTCTTCCGTTCCAACAGCTGCAAATGCAAGTTACTACGCAAAGATTGTTCTCGATCACGCAATCATGCGCCGCCTTGTTGAAGCAGGAACAAAGGTTGTACAACTTGGTTACGATCAAAATGGTGAGGTCGATGATGCAGTAGATGCAGCACAAGCTGAGATCTATGCAGTTACCGAACGTCGTTCATCTGAGGATTACGTTCAATTAAATACTTTACTTCCACAGGCGCTCGATGAGATTGAAGCAATCTCTAAAGGTGGCGGTGTTGAAGGTGTGATGACTGGTTTCCGTGATCTCGATAAGTTAACTCATGGCCTCCACCCAGGAAACATGATTATCGTTGCAGCGCGTCCTGCAGTCGGAAAGTCAACACTTGGACTTGATATCGCACGCCATGCATCAATTCACGAAAATAAAGCGGCAGTTATCTTCTCGCTCGAAATGTCGAAATCAGAGATCACAATGCGTATGTTGTCCTCTGAGGCGCGAGTAGGTCTTAACAACATTCGTTCAGGACAACTCAGCGATGATGAGTGGGCAAAACTTGCACGACGTATGGGTGAGATCTCTGATGCACCACTCTTTATCGATGATTCACCGAACCTTTCAATGATGGAGATCCGTGCGAAGGCGCGTCGCCTCAAGCAACGCCATGATCTCAAGTTAATTGTTATTGATTACCTGCAGTTGATGACTTCAGGTAAGCGCGTTGAGAATCGTCAGCAGGAAGTATCTGACTTCTCTCGCCAGATTAAGTTGATGGCAAAAGAGCTTGATGTGCCTGTTATTGCTATCTCTCAGCTCAACCGTGGCCCTGAACAACGTACCGATAAGAAGCCGATGCTCTCTGACCTTCGTGAATCAGGTTCTATCGAGCAGGATGCCGACGTTGTAATTCTCTTGCACCGTGAAGATATGTATGACGCACAGAACCGCGCGGGCGAAGCAGATCTGATCGTTGCTAAGCACCGTAATGGTCCTACTCGTACGATTACAGTCTCCGCACAACTTCACTTTGCACGCTTCTTCGATATGGCCGAGAGCCAACAGCCTCGCGATTGGAATGAGCCAGCATCCACGCCAGCGACAGCTCCAGCTGGTTATGTACCTAACTCTCCCTACGGTGATCAACAACCATCTGAATCCGGCGATGGTGGTTGGAACGAATAGTTCCACACGTTGAAATCTTTAGGGAAACTTATTAATTACTTGTTGCAACTGCTTTTGATCTATCTGCGAGATAGATTCCAATCAACACGATCGCAGCTCCAACCAGCTGGATTGAATCCCAACTCTGGTTGAGCCAGATCCAGGCGAAGATTCCAGCAAGGACAGGTTCGAGCATTCCAATAACGCTGCTCTTTGATGCACTTAATAGGCGAAGTCCACTAATAACAAAGAGGTAAGGGACGATTGTTCCCATTACGACAACCCAGAGAAGAAGTAACCAACCTGGAAAGAGATGCCCTGCGAGGTAGCCATGGATATCCATCTTTGTGGTAAAGATTGCGGTGGGGAAATTCCAGATCGGTAGGACTATTGCCCAGAATGCACCAGCGACACCCAGTCCGATAATTGTTGAGCCCATTGGATGGCGATCTGCACCGAATTTCTCACCGATGAGAAAGTAGCCGGTGAGGGCAAATGCGCTACCGAGTGCGCCTACTAATCCAAGGAGATCGAAGGTAAATCCATCCCAAATCTTTGTAACGAGCAAGAGGCCAAGGAGTGAGAGCACAATTGCAAACCACATATCTTTGGCAACGAAACCTTTTCGTACATATTTGATCCAGAGTGCGATCCAGATAGGTGCGGTGAACTCAAGGACGAGGACTAGACCAAGGGGTAATCCACGCTCAATTCCAAGGAAATAGCCGACATTGACGAGGGCAAATCCGATGATGCCGTAGGCGAGTGCAAGTGAAATATCACGTCGCTGGAACTTGAGAAGTTCGCGGCGAAAGAGAAGTGCAAAGAGAGTGAGAATGAGAAAAGCTGAAATGGCGCGAATCTGGGCTAAGCGGAAAGCAGACATGTGCTCGAGCACAACTGTAGAGACGATTCCATTAACAGAGAAAGTTAAAGCGCCCAGGAAAAGATAAAGCTCGCCGCGGTGTTTCATCACCGGGCGAGCCTATCTTAGATACTTCTATTAGTTAGAAAGCACCCTCTGGAAGATCCATGATGGTGTTATCTGTTGCTTCAACAATCTTGCGATCTGCTGTGATGTGAGGCAGAACGTTATGGACGAAGAAGTTCGCCGCTGCAATCTTTCCGGTGTAGAAATCCTTATCCTTACCAGTTGCAGTTGGAAGCTTCTCTGTTGCGATATCTGCCTGACGCAAGAGCAACCAAGAGATGATGATGTCGCCAACAGCCATGAGCGCACGAGATGTATTGAGGCCCACCTTGTAGATCTCCTTTGGATCTTCCTGTGATGCCATCGCATGTCCTACTAGTACACCGATGATTCCATTGAGATCACCAAGGGCCGTAAGGAGCGCCTGCTTCTCAGCAGCATTTGTTCCACCTGCCTCTGCAAATGCTGCAATCTCTTTACCGAGAGCACCGAGTGCCTTACCGCCATCCTTAACAACCTTGCGGAAGAAGAAGTCGAGACCCTGAATTGCAGTTGTACCTTCATACAAAGTATCAATCTTTGCATCGCGAACATATTGTTCTAGTGGCCAATCTTGTGTGAAGCCCGAACCACCAAATGTTTGAAGTGATTCAGTTCCAAGAAGTGTCCATGCGCGCTCTGAACCGAAGCCCTTAACAACTGGAAGCAAGAGATCATTGAGCGCTTCTGCCTTCTTCAAACGATCTTCATCGCCCGCAGCGCGTGCAAGCTCTACCTCATCTTGTTGAGCTGCAGTAAAGAGAACAAGGGCTCTCATGCCTTCTGCATAGGACTTTTGGACCATTAATGAACGACGTACATCTGGATGGTTGATGATTGTGACGCGAGGTGAAGCCTTATCGTTCATCACCTTCATATCTCCACCTTGTACACGTGACTTTGCATATGCAAGCGCCTGCATGTAACCAGCTGAGAGCGTTGAGATCGCCTTTGTTCCCACCATCATGCGAGCGAACTCGATGACCTTAAACATCTGCGCGATACCTTCATGAACATCACCGAGGAGGTAACCAACTGCTGGCTCCTTCTCACCGAGATTCATCTCGCATGTTGCTGAGACATTAAGACCCATCTTGTGCTCAACATTTGTGACGTAAACGCCGTTGCGCTTTCCAAGATCGCCTGTCTCAAGATCAAACATAAACTTTGGAATAAGGAAGAGTGAGAGACCCTTTGTTCCTGGTCCGCCACCTTCGCGGCGAGCAAGTGTGAAGTGCATGATGTTCTCGTAGATATCGGCATCACCTGATGTGATAAATCGCTTTGTACCAGTGATGTGCCATGTTCCATCTGCCTGCTGAACAGCCTTTGTGCGACCTGCACCAACATCTGAACCTGCATCAGGTTCTGTCAATTGCATTGTTGCGCCCCAGTGACGATTGACCATGTGGCCAGCCATCTTCTTCTGATCTTCTGTACCGAGTGTGTAAGCAACCTGTGCAAATGCATAACCAGATGCGTAGATGTGAATTGCTGGGTTTGAACCAAGAACCATCTCGGCAATTGCCCAACGAAGTGATGGAGGAACCTTTGTTCCGCCAAGCTCTACTGGAGCATCGAGGCTCCACCATCCCTGATCAACGAATGCTTTGTATGACTTCTTAAAACTTTCAGGAAGCTTTACATCACCAGTTGCCTTATCGAAGATTGTTCCGATGCGATCGCCATCGACAAATGATGCAGCGAGATCATTTTCGGTAATGCGCTTAATCTCTTCCAACATTCCCATCGCTGTATCGCGATCGAGATCTGAGTAGTGAGAGCTACCCAAGACCTTGTCGCGACCGAGGAGGTCGAAGAGGCAGAATTCAATGTCGCGGAGGTTGGCTGTGTAATGGCTCATGGCGTAATAGTTCTACCCGCCAGTAACTTATGCAAGTGGTGGCGAAGAGTATTTTTCCGCGCCCCAATAGATAAGGTACATCCGTGCTACTTAGTGACCGCGATATCCGTGCCCAGATCGATGCCAAGCGTGTGGGGGTCGAGCCTTTTGAAGAGGCGATGATCCAGCCATCCTCAGTCGATGTCCGCCTCGATAAGTTCTTCCGTGTCTTTGAGAATCACAAATATGAGGTCATCGACCCAGCGCTTGAGCAGCCAGAGCTAACTCGCGAAATCATCGCCGAAGATGGGGAAGCATTTATCTTGCACCCAGGTGAGTTCGTTCTCGCCTCAACATATGAGGTCATCACACTTCCTGATGACATTGCAGGTCGCCTTGAAGGAAAGTCTTCGCTCGGTCGACTCGGTCTCCTGACCCACTCGACTGCAGGATTTATCGATCCAGGATTCTCTGGCCACATCACCCTTGAACTTTCAAACGTTGCCAACCTTCCTGTGAAGTTATACCCAGGTATGAAGATCGGCCAGCTCTGTCTTATTAAGCTCTCATCAGCGGCAGAACATCCATACGGTTCAGCGCAATATCTCAACCGTTACCAGGGACAGCGTGGGCCAACCCCAAGCCGTTCCTTCATGAACTTCCACCGCAGTACTATTAAATAGCCACCCGGGAATAAGCCCCGGAGAAAACGGGTTAAATTCACCATGGAACTCATTCTTATTATCGGCGCAGTAGCGCTCATCGCACTCTTCGTTATCGCTCAATACAACCGCCTTGTGCGCCTCAACATCACAGTTGATGAGGCATGGGCACAGATCGAAGTTCAGTTGAAGCGCCGCGCAGATTTGATCCCTAACCTCGTTGAGACAGTTAAGGGTTACGCCAAGCATGAGCAATCAACATTTGATGCAGTCGTTGCAGCTCGCGCAAAGGCGACAAGCGCATCAACAATTAGCGATGTTGCAGCAGCAGATGGCGCAGTAACAAACGCACTTCGTGGCTTACTCGCAGTTGCAGAGGCATATCCAGATCTCAAGGCATCAGCAAACTTCTTATCACTTCAGGAAGAGCTCTCAACAACTGAGAATAAAGTTTCATTTGCTCGCCAGTTCTATAACGACAATGTGCGCTCGCTCAATCAGGCAGTGAAGACAATTCCGACCAGCTTCTTCGCAGGTCTTGCAAAAGTCAGCGCTCGCGCTTTCTATGAGATAGAGAATGCAGCAGATCGCAACGTTCCCAACGTTAAGTTCTAATAATGGCTAGCAGCTCTAACTTTCGCGATCTGCAGTCGGCAAATAAGGGAAAGACATACTTTCTCTTGGGATCGATGGGCCTACTTACGTGGCTCGTTGCATATGCCGGACTTACTTACTTCGGCGCTGGAACAACAACATTTGTCGTTCCACTCGCTGTTGCTATCGCGCTAGTTGGAGTCTGGGGCTCTTATTACGGCTCAGATAAATTGGTCATCACGATGACCGGTGCAAAGTTAATTACGCGTGAAGATGCACCCGAACTCTTTAATGTTATTGAAGAAGTTGTTATCGCATCCGGTCTACCGATGCCTAAGGTAGCAATCGTTGAAGATAGCGCACCCAATGCATTTGCTACCGGCCGCGACCCAGAACATGCGCTAGTTGCATTTACCACTCGAATCCTTGAGGTCATGGATCGCGATGAACTTCAAGGGGTTATCGCTCATGAGATGAGCCATGTTGCAAACCGAGACACCTTGGTATCTGCAGTTGCGGCGACAACAGCTGGTGCAATTGCAATCTTGTCCGACTTCCTTACCCGCATGATGTGGTTTGGTGGCGGTCGTGATCGCCGTGACAATAATCAAAATCCCGTTGCGCTGATCATTTCT
>CANGLK010000026.1 GCA_947454735.1 Candidatus Nanopelagicaceae bacterium | reverse complement strand
TGGTAACCACCCTTTTCCACCCCAAGGGCTAAGATTTGGCCATTGTTATCTCAGAGATTAGAGACCTTTGAGAAGAGACCATAAGGAGTAGTAATGAAGAAGCTCACTCGTAAGCAGTGGATCCTCGTCGGCGTTGTCGCTGTCGTAGGCCTTGCAATCCTTCGCTCTGTCACCAATGGCGGAAGCGACCTTCCTAAGGATAAGACAACCCTCGTCGAAGCGGCTGCACCAGTTGCGACTATCGCATTTGATACACCTCTCGACCTTGGCGGTGGCGTCTTTGTAACAGTCTCTTCTCCATCACGTTTTACACCAACTCAATTCATGACAAATACTGACCAGAAGCCAAAGTCTGCGAATAAGTTCAGCGTCACGATTAAGAACGGTGGCAAGACTCCCCTTGATTTCACAACAGTTTCATTGATTGCAGCATCTGGTGAAAACGTCTGCTTCGATGTTCTTGGAGATCTTGATATCAACGGCGCACCAACTGAAGCACTTGCGGCAGGAGCTACAGCAACTTATGCATATGGCGTTGGTTGCCAGGCAGCAGCGGGCGAGCCTTTGAGCCTTTCAGTTCAGATCGGTGAGTCAAAGGTTGCAGTTGAAGGCAAGATCGCTTAATTAGATTCAATAAAAAACCCCCGGGCCGCAATAGTCCGGGGGTTTTTATATCTCTTTTTAATCCTCAGGGAAGTGGCAAGCGATGCGGTGGTTGGTACCGATCTGCATCAACTGTGGAACTTCAGTGCGGCAACGATCTTGCGCCTTCCAACAACGGGTATTAAATACACACCCTGATGGAGGATTGACTGGACTTGGAAGATCTCCCTTAAGAATGATGCGTTCGCGAGTGCGACCAATCTTTGGATCAGGCACAGGAACGGCTGAGAGAAGCGCCTTTGTGTATGGGTGGCGTGGGTGGCTGAAGAGATCGACCTTATCGGCCTCCTCCATCACCTTTCCAAGGTACATGACAATGACGCGATCTGAGATGTGCTGAACAACAGAGAGGTCGTGAGCAACAAAGATGTAAGCCATGTTGAACTCATCTTGAAGATCTTCAAGGAGGTTAACAACCTGCGCCTGAATAGATACATCGAGAGCTGAAACTGGCTCATCTGCCACGATCAACTTTGGTTTTAGCGCAATTGCGCGAGCAACGCCGATGCGCTGACGCTGTCCACCTGAGAACTCATGTGGGTAGCGGTTGATGTGCTCTGGGTTGAGGCCAACTCGCTTCATGAGTCTCTGAACCTCTTCAACGATTCCACCTTCAGGTGTAATTCCCTGAATTTGGAATGGCGCTGCAATGAGAGAGCCGACCGTGTGGCGAGGGTTGAGGGATGCAAAGGGATCCTGGAAAATCATCTGCATCTGTGAGCGGTAAGGCTTCATCTTCTTAGCGGACAAAGGAGCAAGGTCTTCACCTTCGAAGATGATCTTTCCCTCTGTTGGTTCGTATAACTTCAAGATTGTGCGCCCTGCTGTTGTCTTACCGCAACCAGATTCGCCTACGAGGCCAATTGTCTGACCAGCGTTAATCTCGAGATCGATTCCGTCGACAGCTTTAACAGTTCCCTTTACCTTTGAGAAGACTCCGCCAGTAGATGTAGGGAAGTGCTTCTTCAGGCCTTCGAGCTTGAGTAATGGTTGAGTCATTTGCGGCCACCGATCTCTACGCGAGCTTTGACAAGCTCTGATTCAGGCAAGTGGCAACGAGAGAAGTGTCCGTCGCCCTTTTGATCAAGGGTAGGTGTTGTTGTTGCACAGAGATTTCCTGGAACACGATCTGCAAATTCACAACGGGCACGGAATGAGCATCCCTGTGGCAGGTGAATGAGTGATGGTGGCTGGCCCGGAATTGCAACAAGTCGTTGACTTTCAAGTTTATCCACGCGTGGGATTGAGTTCAGTAGGCCGATTGCATAAGGATGATCTGGGCGATAGTAAATATCATCTGCAGATCCGCTCTCAACAATCTTTCCTGCATACATAACATTGACGCGATCTGCGACTTCAGCGACAACACCGAGGTCGTGAGTGATCAGAATCAACGCCATGTTGAATTCCTTCTGCATATCTCGGATCAACTGCAAGATCTGTGACTGGACTGTCACATCGAGAGCAGTAGTCGGTTCATCTGCGATCAGAAGTGATGGGTTGTTGATTAACGCCATCGCAATCATTACACGCTGACGCATACCGCCTGAGAATTGGTGAGGATACTCATCGACTCGCTTGCTTGCAGCGGGAATTCCAACAAGGTCGAGCATCTCAATGGCGCGCTTCTTGCCATCTTCCTTGCTTCCCTCGTTATATAGCTCCCACGCCTCAATCAGCTGATTTCCAATTGAGTAATAAGGATGGAGGGCTGACATCGGATCCTGAAAGATCATCGACATAGCTTTGCCGCGAAGTTTGCGGACAATTTCCTCGTCGGCAGAGATGACATCAACTGGTCCTGAATCGAGATTCAAGAATGCCTGGCCTGAAATCTGCGCTGATTTGCGGTTATGAAGACCCATAACTGCGAGAGAAGTTACAGACTTACCTGAACCTGATTCACCGACGACAGCAAGGGTTTCGCCACGTGCGACAGTAAATGAAATATCACTTGAGGCCTTTACAAGCCCATCTTCAGTTGGGAATGCAACGTTGAGGTTCTTTACCTCGAGAAATGGCTTATATGTTGTCATTATGCAACTCGCACTCGTGGATCGAGGTAGGCATATGCGATGTCCACCAATAGGTTTGCGACTACAACGAATGTTGCAGCCAAAATTGTTGTTGCCAAAATTGTAGGCAAGTCGTAATCAATCAGAACCGCCTTGATTGAAAGGCGTCCAAGTCCAGGCAAGCTAAAGATCTGCTCGGTGATGATCGCGCCTCCTAAGAGGCCAGCGAAGTCGAGGCCTGCCATGGTGGTGATTGGCGCAAGTGCAGCGCGAAGCGTGTGCTTCTGCAAAATTACCTTTTCGCTCAAACCTTTGGCGCGTGCTGTGCGGATGTAATCCTCGGTTGAAGTTTCAATGACATTCGAACGCGTAAATCGAGTGTATGTCGCAGCATAGAGAAGCGCCAAGACAATCCATGCGAGGAAGAAGTTTCGGAACCAGCCGACTGGATCTTCAAGTGGTGAGATCCAACGTCCAAGACTTAGTGGATCAATCAAATTAAATTTCAAACCTACAAAGAGCAAAATCAGAATTCCAGAGATAAAGGATGGAAGTGAAGTACCTACTAAGACGAATGCTGTTGCGACTCTATCTTGCCATTGGTTCTTCTTGCGAGCGGCGAGAATTCCGAGGCCAACACCCACGGTAATCCAGAGAATAAAGGCGCCGATTGCGAGGGAGAGAGTGACCGGAAAGGCATCTGCGATAAGTGTTGTCACACATTCGTGGCGGTTAAATGAATATCCAAAAGCTGGAGCAGGACACTCGATTGTTGCTGCACCTTCACCATATGTTCGGCCGGCTACGAGACCTTTTACAAAACGTCCATATTGAACTGGTACTGAGACATCTAGACCCAAGCGGTGGCGGTTAGCTTCAACGACTGCTGGATAGCAAGCCTTTCCGCAGGTAAGCGCTGCAGGATCCATTGGAAGAACTGCGAAGATTCCAAAGACTGACATGCTGACAAGAACGAGGACGACAACAGTCGCACTTACTCGTCGAGCTAAATATTTCAACACTCTTCTTCATCTCCTTCAATATAAAAAGTAAAAGCCTTTTTCAGAACTAACACGAGAGTTGCAGGTGGTCCTTGTGGGACCACCTGCAACCTCTTACGCGTTATGAGCTAATTCGCGAGAATTAGTTCTTTACCCAGAGACCACCGAAACCGAAGGTTCCCTGTGGCTCCCAGTAGTAAACGCCGCCAACCTTTGAGCCCCAAGTATCTTGAGTCTTTGAGAAGACGGGACGAATGATCCAGTACTGGTCCATGACGTACTGACCAAGTGACTGCCATGCAGCAGCCTGCTTAGTGCGGTTTGTCTCGACCTTTGCTGCATCAGACTGCTTCTTGAATGATGCATAAGCTGCATCGTTCCAGTTCTGTGAAAGGTTAAATCCACCTTCCTTTGTGAAGAGCTCAGGGATAACTGTTGATGCGTTAGCCCAGTCTGCGCCCCAACCAGCAGATGAAATGTCATTCTGCTTTGCGTTGTTCATAACTGTTGAGTAGTACTGACCACCAGGGATGAAGTTGAACTTGATATTGATTCCAGCTGCCTTGAGAGCATCTGTGATCAATACTGAAGCCTTCTGGTTTGTCGCTGACTGCGCGATATCCCATGTGATTCCCTTGTCAGCTGCTGTTGCGCGAGCATAAGCATCTGGGCAAGAAGTCTTTGCCTTATCAAGGTATGAAGCTGCATAGGTAGGGTTACCAGTGATCTTCCAGTTTGAATCGTGGATGTTTCCAGTTGTCTTCTTGTAGTCAAGACCAAGAACTGGCTTTACAGGGCTATCGCCTGGGTCGCCGTAGAAGACTGATCCACCTGAAAGGTCGATAAGTGCCTGTGTGTTGATTGCAAAGAAGACAGCCTTACGGACATCCAAGCAATCCATGTGGCCCTTTGAAACGTTCATTGCTGCATAGCGAACGTATGGGTCGTAGACGTTGAAACGCTGTGCTGACTTCTTAGGATCTGCAAAGAATGCACGCATGTTTGCAGGCTGAAGTGAGTCAAGTGAAACAGTGTTTGGAATCTGATCTTCGAGCATGATTGCATCGCGAACATCTTCAGCAAGGCCGAAGCGAACAACGATGTTATCTGGGTAAGGAGTACGAACTGAGTCAGAAGACTTCTTCCAAGCTGTGTTACGTACGAGCTCTAGCTGATCGCCAGCCTTGTATGAAGCGATCTTGTAAGGACCGTTTGCGAATGGACGAAGGTCGTACTTGTCGCCTGTGTCCTTTGATGCCTTAACTGGTGCACCTGCTGGGTAAGTAAGTGCGTAGTTGAAGTCAGCAAATGAACGGTTCAAGTTGAATGTAACTGTGTTGCCTGAGCAAGTTACAGCCTTGTCGTAAAGAGCCTGACCTGTCTTCTTGTAAGGACCCTTGTAAGCAGATGATCCATCCTTATCGAGTGGAATATCAAGTGCCTGTACGAGGTACTGAGGACCGTCTGTGATGACATCTGCTGCGAATGCACGTGATACACCGTACTTAACGTCAGCACAGGTAACAGCTGAGCCGTCTTCCCATGTGATGCCAGCACGAAGTGTGAACTTCCATGTCTTTGCAGCGTTTGAAGGAACACCAGTGTTTGTTGCAAGGTCTGCAACGAGTGATGCGCCTGCTGAACCTGAAGTTGGCTTGTATGAAACCAAGTTACGGTAGAGGTATGAGTTAAAGAACGCGATATCGCGACCTGTGTAGTTACGTGCTGGATCCATGTGCACGAACTGGTCATCGTGCGTAATGAAGTACAAAGTACCGCCAGTTACAGGCTTAGCTGTAGCAGCGTTTGCACTTGCGCCCGTGAAAGCAACGCCAGCTGCAAGAACTGCTGCTGTCGCTGTTGTAACGAGGCGACGTGTTGTCAAACGTGACATTAGTCCTCCTATTAGAGTTGAATCGAAGCGCCGTTGCGCTTCAACTTACTGCTCTTCACACAAGAGAAACTCGCGAGACCTCTCTTCTTGTGAAGTTCCCGTATTGCTACGGAAATTTACTTTTTCTATCTATTCGCCTTTGGATCGAGTGCATCGCGGATTGCATCACCCAAGAGATTGAGAGCGAGAACAATCGCAATCAGGATTCCACATGGGATAAGCAGGTATGCGGGGTCGTTCTTCCAGTAGCTGACTGCGTCTGAGAGGATGAGACCAAATGTTGCATCCGGTGCCTGAACTCCTACGCCAAGGAATGAGAATGTTGCCTCAGCTGCGATATAGCCAGGAAGTGAAAGCGATACAAAGACGATTGCTGTTGGCCATAAGTTGGGAAGGAGTTCCTTCACGATAATTCGCCAGCTCGATGCTCCCATAGCTTGTGCAGCCATAACGAAATCTCGTTCGCGCATTGACATGGCTTGTGAACGAATCAGTCGGTAGAAACCAGTCCATCCAAAAAATACAAGGAAGAGAACTAGAACAACCACACGTGCTGCATTTCCATGTGCAAGTCCGGTTGCCTCAACACGGCCGACCATTGGAATCGCAAGAGCGATAATCATGAAGGTGCCTGGGAATGAGAGGAGGAAATCTGAAAAACGTCCAACGATAGAGTCGACGCGACCCTTGAAGTAGCCAGTTGCAATACCGACCAACATTCCGATACTGATGGTGCCTGCTGTTGCAATGATTGCAACGATAAATGATGTGCGAGCGCCATAGAGTGAGAGCGCAAATAAATCGCGACCTGTTCCTGGCTCGATTCCAAGTGGGTGTGCAAGTGAGATGCCTCCCCACTTGCCAATGGGCATTGCAAATTGATCAAGCACTCCGTCGTAGGTGTCCTTAGCGTTGACGCCAACGAGACGAGTCAAGATTGGTGCAAAGAATCCGACAGTGACAAAGAAGATTGATGCGATTCCCGCATAGACGCCGACCTTGTTGCGCGTAAAGCGTCCCCACGCGATCTGCTTCGGAGTGCGTTGAGCTACCTCGAAAACTTGGTCGTTTGTGACATCGTTCTCGACCACAGTTGCATCAGCCACGAAAGAACTCCCTTATCGCAATTTACTTGCAGCGGTTATGACCATCCACAAGCGTTTACGCCTGCCAGTACCGGCATGCGAGATAACTCGTGAGTAGACCCGCAAGGGTAGTAAATGGAGAGGGAAAAGGAAACCCCAAAAGTCCGAATTACCCCGGTTTGACCGAGCTAGTTGGTGCGCTGGGCGAGCCGTCTCATCGCCAGGAAGAGCGGAATGGCTAAGAAGGAGCCGATAAACATCGAGACCACCCAGAGTACGGGCTGATCGGCGCCGAGCATGAGACCTGTAATGGCAGGGCCAGCTACCCCCGAGATGCTCCATTGAAGGCTCATAAAGGCATTGGCTCGGCCACGAATATTTTCAGGGGCGAGTTCATTGGCAAGGGTCGGGATGACGGGAGCCTGAACCATCTCGCCAATCGCGAAAATGAATTGGCTGATGCAGAGTGCAATTCCAGATGCAATCAATGGCAAGAGCGGTGAGATTCCAACAAATATCCACGATGCCGACCAGATGATTCCGATTGCAATCAGGGCGTTGTACTTTGAATAGCGATCGAGAATCTTCATCACGAGTGGCTGGAGAGTAAAGATCGCCAATGTGTTTACTCCAAAGATAAGGCCTAGCCATTTAGGTGAGAGCCCTAAGAATTGAGTTGCAAAGATTGGAACGCCTGCCTGAATGACTCCATAACCAAATGTAAAGAGAATGATTCCGCCGGTGCCGAGCAACATAAGCGGTTTGATTTTCAAGAGATCTCGATATGACCCTTGCTTTGGTTCATGTGCTTGAGGAATGTATTTATCAAGACCCTCGCCGTGAAGGGTAAGAATGATGGCCAGGTAGACCAAGAAGGTGGAGGCATCAATCCAATACATGATTTGGAAAGATCTCAATGAACCTTCAGAGATGATTAGAGATGAGATCAATCCACCTAAACCTAAACCAAGATTGAGCAACATAAAGTTAAGACCAAATATCTTCGACCGATGCTCTTCAGGTGTGACGCGAGTTAAAACAACGCTCTGCGAAGGCCAGATTGCCTGTCCTCCGATATTAATTGCTGTGACTGCAAGTAGGGCCTGCAAGTGGGTAGATACAGAGGCGAAGGAGAATGCAGCGGCTGAGTTAAGGAGGAGGCCGCCAATCATTACCTTCTTTGGACCGACACGATCAACGAGAGCGCCCATGGGAGTACTTGCCACAATTGAAACGAGAGCGCCCCATGAGAGAAGCAGGCCTCCGAAGGTATTTGTAAATCCGCGCATATCGTGGAGATAGACAAGCAAGAGCGAGAGAGTCATTCCTCCACCGATTGCATTGAGACAAATGCCCACGACCATCTTCCGCGATTTAGGATTGAGAATCGCGGCGAAATCCTTATAGAGCATTTACTTTAAGAGCTCCTGTGCTTGATCGAGAATCTGCTCGTTATATTTCACAATCAAAGAGATGTGACCGTGGCCAGGAACAAAGTTGAGCTGCGCACCTGGGATGTGCTTTTCGAGCCAATATGAATGTGCGTGGGGAACCATAAAGTCATCATCGCCCTGCCAAATTTGTACTGGAACTGAGATTGCGCCGAGATCAAATCCCCACGGCTGTACGAAAGCAATATCGTCATCAATCCATCCATCAAAACTGACCGCCAAACCTTTACGCATATGCGTTGCAGACTCTTCGGCATAATTTCCTTGTAGGACGGCTTTGTCAGCATCGCCAATTAATCCACCAAAGGCTTCACGGATTTGCTCGCCTGTAACATTTTTAAATGCTCCCGCATTTGCATCCATCCATGCAGAAATTTGAGCTTCACCTTTTACGGCTTCACCAAATTCAATCTCATTCTCTTCGCCCATGCCTGCAAGGAAATCAAGATCATCAACGCCATATGCGCCGACACCCGCCAAAGTGATTGCGCCTTTACTTCCAGCAAGTGTTGTCGTTGCAAGTGCGTGGGGTCCGCCACCGGACCAACCGATTGAGATGAAATCTTGAATTCCAAAGCTATCGAGGAGCTCGCGAATATCAGCGTTATTTGATGCGACTGTGCGACCTTCATTGCGATCGCTAATTCCATAACCTGCGCGGCTATATGAGAGTGCGCGAATTCCTCGAGCGGCTGCGAGTTCTAGCCATGTAGCCCATGTATGGCCGTGGCCAGGTGTTCCGTGATGAAGGACGATTGCGCTTGTTGAGGCGATGCCGTTATCGAAATATTCGAGGAATCGTCCATCGGTCAGCTTGAGTGTTGGCATCCAAGAAGTGTAAACCTGATTAGAGCTCCTTGGTGCTGACACTGGCAGTGACTCTGCCAGAATAGGGCTATGACTTCCGGCTTTAAATATGAGATCAAGCACGCCTCCGAAAAGGGTCTTGCTCGCGTCGGAACTATTACAACGCCACATGGAGAGATTCAGACTCCAGCCTTTATCCCTGTTGGCACAAAGGCAACGGTGAAATCAGTTCTTCCTGGTGCGATGGAAGATCTCGGCGCACAGGCACTTCTCTCTAATGCTTATCACTTGTATCTCCAGCCTGGCCCAGATGTTCTCGATGAGGCGGGCGGTCTTGGTTCGTTTATGAATTGGGATAAGCCAACTTTTACAGATAGTGGTGGATTTCAAGTTCTATCGCTCGGCGTTGGATTTAAGAAGGTCCTTGCGATGGATGCCCAGACCTTTAGATCTGATCAGGTCATCGCTGGAAATAAAGAGCGCCTTGCCCATGTAGATGATGAAGGTGTGACTTTTAAATCCCACCTCGATGGTTCGATGCACCGATTTAGCGCAGAGATTTCAATGCAGATTCAGCACAAGATTGGTGCTGACATTATGTTTGCATTCGATGAGTGCACCACTTTGCATAACACTCGCCCTTATCAAGAACTCGCAATGGAGCGCACCCATAACTGGGCAATTCGCTGCCTTGATGAACATAAGCGCCTGACAGAAGAGCGTAGCAATAAGCCCTATCAAGCGCTCTTCGGTGTGATTCAAGGTGCGCAGTATGAGGATCTTCGCAAAGAAGCTGCTGCAGATCTCGGCACAATGACATCTTCTGGAATCTCATTCGATGGCTTCGGTATAGGTGGAGCGCTCGATAAAGATTCACTGGGCACGATTGTGGGCTGGGTTAACTCAACGCTCCCCCAAGAAAAACCTAAGCACCTACTCGGCATTGGAGCACCTGAAGATCTATTCGTAGGTGTAGAAAATGGCGTCGATACCTTCGACTGTGTTCTTGCATCACGAATTGCCCGCACCAGCGCTGTCTACACAATGACAGGGCGCTTCAATGTATCTAATGCCGGATATGTACGTGACTTCAACCCTATTGATGATGAGTGCGATTGCTACACATGTGCCAATTACACCCGCGCTTATCTCTGCCACTTATTCCGCGGCAAGGAGATGGTCGCTGCAACGCTTGCGACGATTCATAATGAGCGATTTATCGTGCGCCTAGTTGATCAGATGCGCCAACACTTAATAGATGGAACCTTCTACGACTTCAAGGCTGACTTCCTTGGTCGCTACAAACATCGCAGCGGCCAATCCAGTAACTAGTGGTGTGAAAGCTTGATGTCGTCAGCTTCGCTTCCGACAGGATTCCAACCACCAGGAATTAACTCATCAGCCTCTTCTGGGCCCCATGTGCCTTCAAAGTATGGATGGCAACGATGTGGGCTCTTGAGAACTTCCTCCAAGATTGCCCAAGAGTGAAGTACTGCATCAATACGTGTGAAGCGGAAGTGGTCTCCCAGCATCGCTGCGCGAAGTAGCCGCTCGTAAGGACCTTGGCGATCTCCAAACTCTGTAAAGAATTCAACGGAGAGATCTACAGTTTCAGAGACCAACTTCGTTCCTGGCTTCTTCGCCTGCAACGAGATATCTACACCATCGTCTTTTCCAAGACGGAAGCGAACCTGATTGGATTCAGCCTTGCCGAAGAGAGCGCGTGGTGGCTGCTTAAATTCAACAATGACCTCGAGAACTGTCTCAGGCATCTTTTTACCAGTACGTAAATAGATAGGAACGCCAGCCCAACGCCAGTTATCGATGAAGAGCTTCATTGCAACGAAAGTTTCAGTATCTGAATGCTCGGCAACGCCATCTTCCTGGAGATATCCCACGAATTGTCCGCGAACAACATCATCTGCCTTGAGCTCACGAACTGCAGAGAGAACCTTGATCTTCTCATTCTGCATATCTTCTGAATTCATACTTGTTGGCGGCTCCATGGTGAGCATCGTCAACACCTGTAACAAGTGGTTCTGAAGCACATCGCGCGTTGCGCCTACTCCGTCATAGAACTTTCCACGGCCATCGATACCGAAGCTCTCGGCCATTGTGATTTGAATATTTGAAACATAATTTCGGTTCCAGACTGGCTCAAAGAGAGTATTTGCAAAGCGGAAGACGAGAAGATCTTCAACTGCCTCTTTACCGAGGTAATGATCAATGCGGTAGATCTGCTCTTCAGGGAGCAACTTCTTCAATTCGGCATCGAGCGACTTAGCTGATTCAAGGTCGCGACCAAATGGCTTCTCTACAACCACACGTGCGCGCTTTGTAATTCCAACCGCTGCGAGTGACCCGGTAATGGTTGCAAAGAACTCAGGAGCGATTGCCAGATAAATCACAGGAAGCTTGTAGCCCTTGATTGCTTCTGCGAGCTCTTCAAAAGTCTCTGGATTGTTGTAATCGCCAACAATGAGCTGAACTTCATCGCGAATCTTGCGAAGGATTTCTTCATCAGCCTCAGGCTTACGTGCACGAATTGCTGTCTCTACATTGTCGCGGAAGACATCTTGAGTCCACTTCGATGAGGCAACACCTATTACTGGCATATCGAGCTGCCCAAGCTCTTCTAGATCATAGAGGGCAGGGAATAACTTCTTCTTAGCGAGATCTCCGGTTGCACCGAAGAGAACGAGGACGTCAGCCTTCATTAATTTGCCTTCGGCTTCTCGTTATGGCCACCGAACTTGTAACGCATTGCGCTCAAGACTCGGTTACCGAACTCATCGTTATTGCGTGATGCAAAGCGAGAGTAGAGAGAGGCAGAGAGAACATGTGCAGGAATTCCAGCTTCAATCGCTGCCTGAACCGTCCAGCGACCTTCTCCTGAATCACTTACCTGTGTTGAGTACTCGGTAAGTTCATTGGATTCGTTAAGTGCCTGAGCTGTTAGATCAAGGAGCCATGATGCAACAACAGATCCACGGCGCCATACCTCTGTGATCTCAGGGATATCAAGATTGTAAGCAGGTGTCATTTCATCTGCTGCTTCAAAGATTGCAAGACCTTCTGCAAATGCAGCCATCATTCCGTATTCGATTCCGTTGTGAATCATCTTTACGAAGTGGCCAGAACCTGTTGGTCCGCAGTGAAGATATCCGTATTCAGCTTGTGAAGGCTCACCTGTGCGACCTGGTGTGCGCTCTGCAGCTTCAACGCCTGGGCAGAGAGCCTTAAAGATTGGGTCGAGTGACTTAACAACTGCGTCATCTCCACCGATCATTAATGAGTAACCGCGCTCGAGTCCGTAGACGCCGCCTGAAGTTCCGACATCAACAAAGTTGATTCCCTTTTCCATCAAGAGCGCAGCGTTCTTAAGATCATTCTTGTAATAGCTATTTCCGCCATCGATGATGGTGTCACCTGGAGAGAGCACCTCTGCAACAGCTGCGATCGTTGAATCTGTAACTCCAGCAGGAACCATCACCCATACGGTGCGTGGCGCTGTGAGCTTTGAAGCCATATCTGCAAGATTGGTTGCACCGATTGAACCTTCAGCTGCTAACGCATTCACTGATTCTGGTGAGACGTCATAGACGACAGAGGTGATGTTATGACGGTGGAGGCGGCGAACAATATTTGCGCCCATGCGACCGAGTCCGACCATGCCAAAAGTATTTGTGCTCATCAGTGATTGCCTTTTCGTAAAACACGCCCCTCGCCATTGAGGATTGCGCGTGCGAATATGGAGGAAAGTCTAGTGGATGAATTTACTCAGAGAAGAACGAGGCTTGATCAACTATGAGGCGTGTACGCACCTGGGCGCTGACATAACTCGCTGGTATCGATAGGTCGCCCTCAATGATTTTTGCAACAGCATCGGCCTTACTTTCGCCCGATGCAACTATCCAGATCTCGCGAGCTTCATTGATAAATTTCATGGTGAAGGAGATTCGCATCGCAGGCGGCTTTGGGGAGTCTGTAATTGCAAAGATATTACGGAGGTCATCTAGATCTGCAATGCCCGGAAAGAGTGAGGCGACATGGCCATCAGGTCCAACGCCAAGGATGTTGAGATCGACGGTTACGCCTTCAAGGGCGCGACGGTAATTTTCAACTGCATCTTCAATAGATGCAGGAGAATTTGGCGCAAGTGACTCATGAACCTGAATATTCGAATTAGTAAGAGTTCCGTGGAAAGGCGCTGCGTTGCGCTCAGAGCTATCGAGATTTACAAAGCGCTCATCGCTCCACCAAATATGTAAACCTTTATACATCTCAGGAGCTGCATTAAATGCCGACTTCAAAGAATTAGAGATCTGCACCCCAAGGGTTCCGCCAGTAAGTACAAGATGGAATACCCCTTGAGCAAGGAGGCCGTTCTCAATGGCAATCAGAATCTGTGCCGTTACTTCATCTGCTAATTCATCGCCATCTGCATAGAGTGTGAGATCGAGTTCTCCATCGATATCTCCAACTATCTCATCGAATTCATCACTCATCGCTGCCCCACTTCTCTTTAAAATCTTCAACGCTCATCTCATAAATATTCTCTGGACCATCTTCTTCATCAATCTGTACGCCGATATATGTGAAACCGAAGTTTTCGATGATTGCAATCGATGGTGCATTCTCTGGGCTGACTGTGTAGCGCAGGACTTTGACGCCAGGCTCGTTGCAGACCCAATTCCACATTCCACGAAGCGCTTCTCGTGCATACCCTTTTCCCCGAAAAGCTTCTTCAACGCCGATTCCGATCTCCATCATTCCGTTTTCATCCGGAACCCCATGGAAGCTCACGCTGCCAATAACCTGGTTGAGTTCTTTCAGAACAATAAATCGAATAAACCATTTATTTGTAGAAGGATCTGCCTTCACCTGCGGGACTCGCCACGGCAGTGGACCCTCATCTTCAACAAGGACTTTCAGAGGATTTGAGAAAGTTCGACCAGCAATAGCTAGGAGATCTGACTTCTCATCAAGGAGTGAAATCAGTCCATCTGCTGGAATATGGTGAATCTCAAGTCGATCTGTTGAGATGAGTGACTGGTACACCCCGCAAGTATTACCTATCTAGATAAGGAAGGTCGACTTCGCCTTCTCGACTGCATCATGGCGGCCTTCAGCACCGAGCTTCTTATAGAGATTTTTGAGGTGAGTCTTCATAGTGTTCTGCGAAATATGGAGTTCGCTTGCAATTACTGTGAGGGTGCGACCAGTCGAGAGCTGTCGCAAGATTTCAAGTTCGCGCTTTGTGAGAGATTGTTGCGATGTTGTCATGGCATTTCCTCGTTCTTTGATTCGTTGGGCCATAGCTGTTGCAAGTTCTTCGTTATAAACAGTCGGAAAGTCATTGGCTACCTTGATGATGTAGTTAGCCATTTCATTGCGTTGGCGCAAGAAAGTTTCCCGCGCCCCTACTTCAGCGCCAATCGTGAGCGCCTTGCGCATCGCTGGTAGTGCAATGCTTTCAGTATCCACATGGAGTGAAACTTCCATCAGGTGCTTCCAAATCAGATCACGTGGCGACTTCTCGGGCAATTTCTTCGCATCCTCCGCAAGGTTCTTACGACCACGGTGTTCATCTACTGCCATTTGGTACTGAAGTGTGTCTCGAGTCTTTGGTGCTCGATTGACCAAAACTTCAAGGCGATCAAAGTCGAGAAGTCGCCTTCTTACAGCCATCTCACTGATATCAGTTAAATCTGCAAGTCGATTATCCACATCGAGAGTCTCAATAAAATCACGAGACTTCTTAATGCGTTCAAGTCCATCTTGCTGCTTATTGTTGTACGAGAGAAATTCCGTGATGTGCTTATCCGCTGTGAGATACCAGTGCCATTGCTTCCATTGAGCAGCGTAATGTCGGATCTGTTCGAAGATAGCAAGCGCTTCCTGTGGGCGTGCAAATTCAAAGAGGCATCTAGCAATCACAAACATTGCATCGAGCGGACCGTGATTACCAACAAAGCCATGGCGTTGATGTTGTTCTAGTGCAACTTGTGCCACTTCATGTGCACGTCGATACTCGCCCCTTTGATGGAAATGCATCGCTTGAATCGATAGAAGGAATGTATGAGATGTATAAAGAGGTGTCTTCTTCGCAAGTTCTTGGGCGAGATTAAATACTTCCTCAACTCCATCTGCATCGTTCCAGATATATCGCTTGATACAGAGTGCACGTAAAAGGTTGATCTGATCATCGACGCCTAAATAAGCATCTTCCTTCCCAACGCGAGCCTTCTCAATAGAAGCTTCTACTTCCTCGAATTTTCCTACTGTCAGCAGGGCGTATGCCAGTGCCCCTTCAGCGAATTGGTTGAAGAAATCTGCGCTGGGTGAAGAGCTCGCCAGAAGCTTTATCTTGGCAACTTCGCTGTAGACACCTCGGAAATCAAGATCTGCAAGGTAGGCAGTGGTTCTAACAGTGGACTTCTTCAGCTCTCCTTCGGTACTTGAATCACCAGCTAAAGAAGACCAGCGTAAGAGATCGCCGCCAAGTCCCTGGACTTGCTTTACTCGCGCAGCATTAGGGAAGAGCTCGCTAATTTTTTCAACATCTCCCGCCTCAAATGCATGGTCAATCGCTGCACTTGGACGACCAAGACTTTCGAAGTAAGGAATAAGGCGCTTATGTATCTGCAACTTCTCATCCGGGCGCTTTCGAAGTCCTTCTAGAAATATCTGACGAACCATGGGAGAGAAGACATATCCACTCTTGGCACTTCTCGATAGCGTGAAGATTTCTCCCTCAAGTGCAATCGAGTTAACGAGATCAAATGAATATTCATCGCCAAGAATCACTTGTGCTTGTTCAAGATTGAAACTTTCAAGCACAGATAATTTTTCGCATGTGTGAACGATCTTTTTATCGAGGTTCTTAATAACGACCATTGCGAGCGCCCTTAGCGGTTCGGACTCTCGACTCATCAGATTCGCAAGATCTACTGGCTCCACATTTGCGTGAAGTTGGGCAAGTAAAAGTGAGGCTGCGGCTGGCCAACCATTAGCGGCGTTAAGCACTCTCTTGGTTTCGCTATTAAAGTCTAGACCCGAGTTGATGGCGTAATGTTCTATCTCTTCTTCAGTAAATCTAAGTTCATTAAGAGAAATTACTTTTACTGTTCCACGAGATGCTGACGTTGCATAAAGTTCTTTAATCTCGTCACGCCGAATCGCTACGAAATGAATGTTTTTGGGAAATTCTTCAACGAGCTTGATCGCGATCTCGACATCTTTTTCGTTATCGTTTCGAATATTGTCGATTACAAAGATAAATTCTTTTCCACTTTGAAGAAGCTCATTTCCCCACCGTTGCACTACCTGTGTTGGGCGTAGTGGTTGCTCTTTTTCAAACCAAGGGGCGAAGCCGGGAATGACATGTCGAGTTGCGGTAATCAGCATCGCCGACATCTCGTTAGTGGTGTCGTTATTGGTCAAGGTCATCCAGATGACGCCTTTATTTTGATATTGAGCCCACTCGGCAATCAGAGAAGACTTTCCATACCCGGCAGGTGCAATGACAAATGTCGTCCCGCCTGCCTCATTGTCGATCAGAGGAAAGAGGCGCTTACGCGAGAGGTATCCAGCAGGCAGGGTAGGAACGAGGGTGCGCGAAAGGGTGACCCCTAGATTCTTCTCACCCGGCATGGGTGAAGGTTCTCGTATAAACCACCCTCAGAGAAGGGCAAATCACCCCAGAAGGGGTGAGATGCCAGGGTGAAGTTAGGCTAGAGAGTCGAAAGCTTCAGCGAGGACGCTGAGGGCATCTTTGAGAAGTTCATCGGTAATCACCAGTGGCGGCAAGAAGCGGATCACGTTTCCATATGAGCCAGCGGTCAAGATTAAGACGCCCTTGCTCTGGCAGTACTTGATGACCTTAGCCATCAAATCAGGATTGGGATCCTTTGTTCCGGCCTTCACTAATTCAATTGCCATCATCGCACCGCGGCCACGAATCTCGCCAATCTCAGGATGCTTTGCAGCGATGCCTTCAAGTGCTGTGCGCAAAATTCCCTCAAGGTGGCGAGCGCGCTCTACAAGCTTCTCGCCTTCGATGATTTCAATTGCTGCAAGTGAAGCTGCACATGCAATCGGATTTCCACCATAGGTGCCGCCGAGGCCACCTACATGTGAAGAGTCCATAATCTCTGCGCGAGCCGTAACGGCCGCGAGTGGAAGTCCACCTGCGATTCCCTTTGCAGTCACGATCATGTCAGGAATGACGTTCTCGTTATTTACTGCAAACCAATCACCCGTACGAGCAAATCCTGATTGAACCTCATCTGCAATGAGAACAATCTTGTTCTCTGTCGCGTACTGTGAAAGTCCAGGAAGGAATCCCTTTGGTGGGACGATAAATCCACCTTCGCCGAGAATTGGCTCGATGATGATTGCCGCAACGTTATGTGCGCCAATCTCTTTCTCGATCTTTGTTGTGACCATCTTGAGTGCATCCTCTGTGATGGTCGCTTGATCTCCGATCCAGCGATATGGATAAGGCATTGGCATGCGATAAATCTCGTTGGCAAAAGGACCGAAGCCCTCCTTGTACGGAACATTCTTTGCAGTCAACGCCATCGTCAAGTTTGTACGTCCGTGATATGCGTGTTCGAAGACAACAATCGCTGGACGCTTTGTGTAGTGGCGTGCGATCTTGATTGCGTTCTCAACTGCCTCAGCGCCAGAGTTCTGCAAGATTGACTTCTTCTTAAAATCACCAGGTGTTAAACGATTGAGCGCTTCACAGACTTCGATGTAGCCCATATAAGGAGCCGTTGTGAAGTTTGTATGTGTAAATGCTGCAACGGCTTCTTGAACGCGCTCTACGACGAG
>CANGLK010000025.1 GCA_947454735.1 Candidatus Nanopelagicaceae bacterium | reverse complement strand
GCCTGGCTAACAGTTCCGACTTCGTCACGAGCCGCGGTGCCTGGATCATATGACTTAACGAAGTTCGCTAAGGCATCCCGAATTTCATTCGGTTGGATCTTGAGCTCTGCCATGAGTTTCCCCTTTATTTCCTGTTTTAGTTTTGACCAACAAGTGCGCGTCCTGCACTTGCGAGTCGGTTTGAAATACTGCCATCTACCAAATCATCTGCAAACTTGACTGAAACTCCACCAATAATTGAAGGATCAATCTGAATATTGATGCTGATTGGCTGACCAACCTGCTTTTCAATCGCTGCTGCAAGACGTGTCTTCTGTTCTGTGCTGAGTGCAGATGCAACGCGCACAAGTGCGATCAAGCGATTGCGGCGATTTGCAAGGCCAAAGAGATAATCAGCAAAGCCTGCTTCGATACTTCGACCGCGAAGGTTTGAAATCAGTGCAACCACAAGCTTTGTTGTAGATGATGAAGCCTTCTTTGAGAGGAGCTCAGTAATAAGTGCGCTCTTCGCCTCAGGTGTTCCAGGGCCAACAAGTGCCTTACGGAGTTCGAAATTCTCAGCGATTGTGCGTGAGAATTCAAATACCTGAGCTTCGACAGCGTCGAGCTCGCCGCTGATATTTGCCGCTGATGCTTCAGCCTCAATACCAAGCTGCTCGAGGACATGAACAATGTCGCCTCCAGCAGACCAGCGAAGAGTTGAAACGTTTGAGAGAAGAGCAACTGCTGGCGCTCCCAAGTTCTTTCCGAAGAGATCCTTTACCAGCGCTGACTTTGCTGCTGCATCTCGTGATGGATCAGCAAAGGCGCGGCGAAGTGAAGTGTTCTTTGCAAAGACATCTGAGGCGAAGAAGAGTTGAGTAGAGAGTTCAGTGGCTGAAGCAGCAGTTGCGCCCTTGACGGCAGCATCGAGCTGCCCACGTGCAGTCACAAGTGACTGACGGCTGCTTCCTCCGAGGTGAATTCTCATATCTCTTCTCTTCTAACCCTTACGTGCCTTTACTTAGACTTCTCGAGATCTTCGATAAAGCGATCGACGATCCGTGATTGACGGGCCTGGTCATCTAAAGCTTCTCCGACAATCTTTGAAGCGAGTTCAACTGCAAGCGCACCGACTTCGTTGCGAAGTGATGTGATCGCCTGCTGACGCTCTGCCTCAATGGATGCATGTGCCGCAGCTGTAATACGTGCAGCTTCTTCTTGAGCCTTAGTGCGCAAATCTTCGAGGATTGCAACACCTTGAACGCGAGCTTCATCACGGAGTCGTGATGCTTCGCCTTGTGCTGAAGAGAGCTGCTCGTTATATGAAGTGAGTGCGCGCTGAGCTTCAAGCTGGGCTTGTTCAGCCTTCTTGATTCCGCCTTCAATCGCTTCGGTACGAGCTGTATATGCCTTTTCAAACATTGGCACTACTGATTTACGCAAGACAAGGAAGAGAAGTGTGAAAGCGATAGCTCCCACCACGAGTTCCGCTGTATGCGGAATCAATGGATTCACCTTCTCTGCCTCAGCAGCGAAATTAAATGTGCGCATTTTTATCCTTCTGAATTCTTTAGTGAATTAGAGAACGAATGCGAGAACGAGGCCGAATAGTGCGAGAGCTTCAGCGAGCGCGAATCCAAGGAACGCGATTGGCTGGAGAACGCTACGCGCCTCAGGCTGACGTGCGACGCCGTTGATGTAAGCAGCGAAGATCATTCCAGTTGCAATAGCTGGACCGATTGCTGATAGGCCAAAACCGACCAGGTTGAGTGTGCCTGTCATTTTTTCTTACCTTTCGTTTGGTGTTTCTTCTTAGTGCTCGTCGGCAAGGGCGCCGGCGATGTAGAGAGCTGTGAGCAGCGTAAAGATGTACGCCTGGAGACATTGGACCATGAACTCGAAGAATGTGAGCACGATTCCAAAGGTAAATGAGAATGGAGCGAAGATCTTCATGATCGTATGTGAATCATGAAGCATGTAATCGCCGCCCATGATGAAGACGAGCAACAACAAGTGGCCCGCGAACATATTTGCAAAGAGACGAAGTGAAAGTGTTAATGGTCGAACCAAGAAGAAAGTTGCAACTTCAATTGGAGTCAACAAAATGTAGACAGCCTTTGGAACACCGGGCATAAAGGCGATGTCCTTGAGGTACTTACCTAGACCCTGCTTGCGGATACCGACATAGTGGAAGATAAAGAATGAGAAGAGTGCGAGCACATATGGGAAACCGACATGTGACATCGCTGGGAACTGTAGGAACGGCACAATTCCGAAGAGATTATTGGTAAGTACAAATGTAAAGAGTGTGAAGAGGTAAGGCACAAAGCGCATGAAGTCATGGCCGATTACATCGCGGGCCAGATCGTTGCGAACAAATGAATAGATACCTTCACCGGCAAATTGAAGCTTTGAAGGAACGATTGCAGCTTTGCGCGCAGAGAGAGTGAAGAAGACTGATACAACAATTACTGAGAGAAATACGAGAAGAACTGGCTTTGTGAGCCATGCAATGTTTTCAAAGATTGGAGGGAGATTGAAGTCGTTCGTGCTTGGTGGCACAAAACCTTCACCGCTGAAATGCAGGTTAATCACCCTGAACTCCCTCAATTTGTTGTTTAGCTCAGGTCACATCCCCGAGTCAGGGCAAAGATTAGGGGGTCAAACCCCTTCCTGAGAAATCAGAATCGAAATTGGCTCTGTGTGGCGCATCACCCTCAATGGCTCCTTGAGGGGGCTAGATGGCTCGCTTATTGGCGGCCGAAGCGGAGCCAGATCAGATAGATAGCGCCTGTGATTCCTAGCAAGAGACCGATCAAGGTCAGAAATGGCTTATCGAAGAATCGAGAGGCGAAATACCCGACGCCACCCCAGAAGACCAAGCCTGAAACGAGGTAGCCGAAGATTGACCAATATGCATCAGCTTCATTACTACGCGCCATTGTTGCTCCTTGATTCTTGGGGTGGAGATTAATTCTGAGGTGGTAATTGTAGATGAGTTTTTAACTTGAGATAAGTAGCAATCTCTCCCCCAAGCCAGGCAAAGGTAGCAACAATTGCGCTAGCTCCAAAAGTTGTCCGGTTGCAGTTCTCGACTGGAACGAGATGTGTCACGGCCAGCAAAAAGCCACCAAAGATAAAGAGCTTTACAAAATATGAGGCCATTGCAAGGGCCATGGTGGTCATCGGATCTGCATCGCGAGTCAATCGAGCAACGACAAGATGAGCTGCAAAGAAGATAAGAACAATCGCTTGAGCGAGAAGTGCTCCAACAAAACCTGGAACTCCCTTGTAGAGCGCAGATCCAACGAGAGCTACTGCTCCGACGATAAGAGTGGGTATCAGAGCGCCCCGCAAAAGCTCACGTTCGCTGCTCATACCTGTACCACTTTCTTAAGTTCTGGTCGCTTCTTCTGAAATGTGATTGTAAATGCAAGCATCGCGCTAAAAACAATTGCAGCTACCCACAAGGGAGTGAAGGCAGAGATTGAAACAGGAAATGCAATTGTCGCTGTCCATAAGTACATAATCAGCGCAGTTCTTGCCTGCGTATTTCCTGATCGCATAATTCGATGATGCAAGTGTTCTTTATCTGAAGCAAATGGCGATTTACCTGCGCGCAAACGTCGAATGATTGCCGAGAATAAATCAATCAGCGGGATTGCAAGAACCGCCAATGGAAGTGCAAGTGGAAGCAGTGTTGGGCCGAGCTTTTCTGCAGAGATTGCATTGGGATCAATCTGACCTGTCAAAGTAATTGCAGACGCAGCCAAGAGCAGGCCTAGCAACATCGAGCCAGAATCGCCCATGAAAATACGTGCGGGGAAGGCATTGTGTGGCAGGAATCCAATGCAGACGCCGATGATGATTGCAGTTATCAGTGATGGTGAACCTGCACGACTAAAACCGTAAATAACAGCTAAAAGGTAGGCAAATGCGAAGAATGCAGCGCCAGAAATAGCGACTATTCCCGCAGCAAGACCATCGAGTCCATCAATAAAGTTAACTGCGTTAATCGTGACAAGAACAATCACGATTGTCAGCAACTGACCGATGCTCGGCGGCAGAGTGATCACTCCGTTGATTGGAAGCCAGAAGATCTGAACTCCATAGATAAGCAAGATTCCTGCTGCTAGCGCTTGTCCCGCGAGCTTAGTAAGAGCATCTAATTCAAATCGATCATCGACCATTCCTAATAAGACAAGGAATGTTGCTGCGAGAAAAATTCCGATTGTCTCTCGTGTAAAAGATTTACCAACGAGAGATAAGTGATTGACCATCAAATATGTGACAGCCATTCCAATCCACATTGCGAGTCCGCCCCACCGTGGAGTGGGAGTTGTGTGGACGTCGCGTTCGCGAATCTTTGCAACAACTCCAAAGCGAATAGCCCAATTACGAACATACGGAGTCACGACATAACAGATTGATGCAGCAAGCAGAAGTGTGACGAGGTACTCGCGCATGGAAAGAGTCGATTACGCCTGGTAGATAGGGAACTTCGCTGTCAGAGCGTGAACCTCTGATTTGATTGCAGCATGAGCAGCAGCATCATCGCTCTTAATTGCACGTGAGATCAATGAAGCAATTGTCTTCATCTCTTCAACGCCCATACCTTGAGTTGTCGTTGCAGGAGTTCCTACGCGAATTCCTGATGTAACAGATGGCGCCTCTGGATCAAATGGGATTGAGTTCTTATTGAGAACGATTCCTGCTGCTCCACAACGCTCATCGGCTACCTTGCCATTGACGCCGGTTGAGCGAATATCAATGAGTGCGAGGTGGGTTTGCGTTCCGCCTGAGACTGCGCGCATACCTTCGCCCTCAAGAGCTGAAGCCAATGACTTCGCATTGACGATGACATCCTTTGCATACTTTTGATAATCAGGTGTTGCACACTCAGCGAGCGCGACCGCCTTGCCTGCAACTGCAGACATGATTGGACCGCCCTGCATTCCAGGAAAGACCGCCTTATCAATTGCAGCTGCATGCTCTGCCTTTGTGAGGATCATTCCACCGCGTGGACCACGCAAGACCTTATGTGTTGTAAATGAGACAACGTCAGCATATGGAACCGGTGAAGGAATCGCTTTGCCTGCAACGAGACCGATGAAGTGCGCTGCATCGACCCACATGATTGCTCCGACCTCGTCGCAAATTGCACGAACCTTCTCGAAATCAATTAATGATGGGTAGGCGGTTGCACCTGTACAGATCATCTTTGGCTTATTGGCGATTGCTAGATCGCGGAGCTCGTCGTAATCGATGAGTTCATTATCTTGGCGAACACCGTACGAGACAATGTTGAACCACTTACCGGAGAAGTTGACCTTAGAACCGTGAGTGAGATGGCCACCATGTGGCAGGGACATCGCAAGGACGGTATCTCCTGGCTTAGTAAATGCTTGATAGACAGCGACGTTGGCGCTTGCTCCTGAGTGTGGCTGCACATTGGCATGCTCTGCACCGAAGAGTGACTTTGCGCGCTCAATTGCAATGCTCTCTGCGATATCAACTTCTTCGCAGCCGCCGTAGTAACGCTTTCCTGGGTAGCCCTCTGCATACTTGTTGGAAAGGGTTGAGCCAAGCGCTGCCAATACCGCTCGAGATGTGAAGTTCTCTGATGCAATCAGCTGAAGATTTGTCTGCTGACGCTTGAGCTCTGAGAGAAGCACTGCAGCAATTGCAGGATCTTGTTGCGTGAGAAGCTCGAAATCTGGACCGTAGAAAGTATTGGACATGTGCCTACTCTATTGGTTCATCATGAGAAAGGGCAGGTACCACCGCGGCCAACTGCTCACGTGTGACCGCTCCTTCTCGAATAATGGTCAATCCATTGCTATCGGATTCGATAACTGTTGTTGCTGGGCCTTCAGGCAATTCACCTGCTTCGAACATCACGGCCAAATCTGATTCAAGAACAAAGATGCGATCGGTATCTCGCGCTGGCTTCTGTCCTACACGAGCAGCACTTGCCGAAGCGAGTGGACCTGTCTCTTTAAGTAGAGCTGAGATAAATGGTGAGCTCGGAACGCGAACGCTAAAGTGATCGAGTGATTGGTTATCGCCTAGATTCCAACGAAGTCCCATCTGTGGACGCAGGTTAAATGAGATGAGCCCTGGCCAAAATTCATTCATCAGCGCACGGGTATCGTCGGTGACATCTCGAGATAAGCCAGTGATGGTCTCCCCCGAATGAATTAATACCTGCGCTGCAACACCGAGAGCATCGCCACGCAATACATGCATTGCGCGAACTGCGAATTCAGAGAATGCATCCGCGAGAAAGACATAGCCATGTTCGAGAGGTGCGCAGATCACATAGCCATCGCGAATTCCTTTTACACCTAAGGCGATGTGATCTTTGATATCGCCTTCAAGGATATTGACTCTCTCCATGGCCCGATTATCTCCTGATACCTGTTGTAAATCGAGGGCGACCTACGAGGTCGTGATGGCTCTTAATATCTTCAAACTCTGCGCTCATCTCATCAGCGATAGCGGCGGGATGGCTCTCGTGATGTTCAATTGCAAAGAAGCCTCCGCTTTTTAATAAGCGAGCCGCTGCCTCGATAAATTGTCGAGGAATATCCATTCCATCTGGACCGCCGAAGAGAGCTACCGAAGGTTCGTGCTCTGCAACATCTTTCGGCAACTCTTGATTGTTCGGAATGTATGGAGGATTTGCAATAACAACATCGCACTTAACCCCATCGAGAGCGGTCGCAACATCGGATTCAAGGATTCGCACTGTTTCATCGATACGTGAAACATTCTTGCGTAACCACTCAACTGCTGCAGGATCTTTCTCGACTGCAATCAAGTGAGTGTTTGGCGCTTCAGTTGCAATTGCAAGCGTGAGAGCGCCCGACCCTGCGCCGAGATCAACAACACTGACAGCGCCTATGTGAGATTCAATATTTTTCAATACAACTTCAACGAGAAGTTCGCTCTCAGGGCGAGGCACCAAGACTCCTGGGCCCACTTGAAGTTCGAGATATCGGAAGTATGCGGTGCCAGTTAAATATTGAAGTGGCTCATGTGCACTTCTGCGATCGAGCAACTTCCAGAAAGTCTCTTCAATGACGGTGATATCGCCAATTGCATTAATGGCATTTTCGATGGTGAGAGGGTTGTGAAGCTCCATTCGGGAGATTCCTAGAACGTGGGCGAGGAGATGTTCTGCATCAACTTCTGGATATCCGGCTGCAGTTAATTGCTCTTTCCCACCGCGCAAGAATTCTTTGAAGGTCAGCTCCATAGCGAATTAATTCGTTGCTGAGAGCTTTGCTGCCTTATCGGCATCGAGAAGAGCTTGAATCACATCATCGAGTTCGCCGTTAAGAACTGCATCTAAATTATTAGATTTGTAATTGACGCGGTGATCGCTGAGGCGATTCTCTGGATAGTTATAGGTGCGGATGCGCTCGGAGCGATCAACGGTACGAACCTGGCTCTTACGCTCTGCCGCAGCTGCTGCATCTGCCTGCTCTTGTGCATGTGCAAGCAGACGTGCGCGCAAGATACGAAGTGCAGATTCCTTATTTTGAAGCTGTGACTTCTCGTTCTGACATGAGACAACGATTCCTGTTGGTCCGTGAGTTAAACGGACTGCAGAGTCGGTGGTGTTAACAGATTGACCACCAGGACCTGATGAGCGGTACACATCTACACGGACATCATTCATATTGAGTTCAACGTCGACTTCTTCTGCTTCCGGCAAGATCAATACACCAGCGGCTGATGTGTGGATACGACCTTGGCTCTCAGTCTCTGGGACGCGCTGCACGCGGTGTACGCCACCCTCAAATTTCAATCGTGCATAAGGTGATTCACCGGGCTGTGGAGTTCCCTTTGATTTAATCGCCATCGAAATATCTTTATAGCCACCGAGATCAGCATCGGTCAGATCGATGATTTCAATCTTCCAATTGTGCTTCTCTGCATAGCGCTGATACATGCGAACTAAGTCACCAGCAAAGAGTGCGGATTCATCTCCACCTGCTCCTGCCTTGACCTCCATGATCACATCACGATCATCATTAGGGTCGCGAGGAAGGAGGAGTTCTTCTAACTTCTCTGCCGCTTCAGCAACGCTCGCCTCCATCGCTGGAAGCTCTGCTGCGAAATCTGGATCTTCAGCTGCCATTTCACGAGCTGCTGCGAGGTCATCGTTTGCGTTCTTCCACGCATTAAAGCCTGCAACAACTGGACCGAGCTGGGCGTAGCGGCGACCTAACTTACGAGCGTTATTTTGATCTTCGTGGATTGAGGGATCTGCCATCTGCTTTTCGAGTTCTTGATATTCACGCACCATCTCATGTGCGGATGCAAAGCGATCATCGGCCATCTGACTTCTCCTCTCGAGTGAAAACTTATCTGCGGAAATAAAAAAGACCGCGTCGCAACCTTATTAAGGGCTGCGACAACGGTCTCTTTATAAAAGCTACTTCTTACCGAAACGCTCTTCGAACTTCGCGACGCGTCCACCAGTATCAAGGATGCGCTGCTTACCTGTGTAGAACGGGTGGCAGACTGAACAAACTTCAACGTAGATAGATCCGCTAGCAACTGTTGAGCGAGTTACAAACTTCTCACCGCAACCACAAGTTACCTGGGTCTCTTTATATTCTGGGTGGATCTCTGGCTTCATAGCGATTCCTTTTTATCTGTCTGGGTCCAGCTATCAATTTCTCGAAAGCTACGGTGAACCAGAAGGGGCTTACTCGGTAGGCGGTAATTCTCTCCCAAAAGCAGCCAACCGCAAAATCCACGCTGGTTTCTGCGTGAATCTCGCGGTTGGTTCCTTGCTGACACGTCCTTGAAAGGAAAGGAAGAACTATTTAGCTGTTGTCGCCTTTGGAGCTGGCTTTGCTGGAGGAGTTGGGCGTGTGCCAACTACTGGCTTTGTTGGCTCAACTGGCGCTGCACCGAGAGCTGTAATCGCTGCATCGCGCTTTGCTGTTGCTGCTGTAACTGCCGCCTTGTGAGCGGTATTTGCTGCAAGCTTTGCTTCAGGCGTTGTTGCCGCTGCCAGTGCAGCATCGCGAGCTGTCTTTGCTGCAGTGAGATCTGCCTTAAATGTCTCGAGGATTGGCTTACGAGCATCGCCGTAGCTCTTTCGTGCAACTGTAAATGCTTCGTGAGCTACCTTGTACTGCTCTTGTGAAGATTTGCGGTTTGAGATGTAAGCATCGACTGCTGCGCTATATGCAGCCTTAGCCTTCTGATAATCAGTGAGTGGTTTAGCGGTAGGTGAAGCAGTTGGCGCTGCTGTCTCTGCTGCCATCGCAGATCCTGTTCCTGCGATTAAACCTGCTGCTACTAGTAGAGCCACATTGCGTGGATTAATAAAGCTTGCCTTCATGATCTTCTCCTTCAAATATTGGAGCCGAGTCCGGATAACTCGGCTGCCTGAGATGAAGATTGCACCTCGACCTTGTGGAACGCCTGTGATGGTTGCACGAGGGGTATGTGAATGGTCGGTCGATCCACTTAATTACGTACTTTCGGTCCAGATGCGCTTCCTCACCCCTTCCTGTACGGTCCTCACTTCGCTCGTGAACATTCGTGCTTGCAACCAAAGGAAATGATGGTCACTCAGCAACGCCGTATGGCCACTTCAGCTATCGCTGCTCTCATCTCCCTCATTGCTCTCAATTTAGGAGCGGAGCCAGCAGGGGCAAATGTTTTAATTTCCAATACCGTTCTTGGTTCGTCCACGGGTGCAAATGAAACTGGATGCGGTTGGCTTGTGATGCCGACATCGAATATTTATCCATCTTCAACACAAACTGTGGATGTAATTTTCAAATTAGGTGCAAATGCAAACCCTGCCTATACCTACGGGTTGGTCGGCGGACAGTCAGGTTCAATCAATATTCTGATCAACGGTGGCTCTGCATTTAAAGTGATCGATCTGGATTTCGGATCAGGAACATCTCGTTTTTACCTTCAGAGTAGTGCGGCATTTGTGCCAGGAACTACCTATCACTTGGCGGTACAAAATAACGGTACGGTTTCTCGGGTCTGGGTAAATGGCGTTGCAATGTCCACCAACGCATCTTCAAACGCTTCCAACTATCTCTATGCAAGTCAGAGTCGAAACGGTAGCGCCCAAGCGGTGAAGCAAATTGGAAATTTCTACAATGGTACAAATACCGCTTTCCAAGGAACCATTAGCTACCTCCGCATCGATTCACAATTTGTGTACGCAATGAACGATACGGTGACAATGACAAGCACCTTAGCATCCGATGCCAATACCCAATTCTTACTCACACCGAGCACCATGATTCCAACATACTCATTGATCACTGCAGCGAGTTACTCAAATCCGTATGTCACTTTTACCGGTAGAAATAACTTTACTGCCGGCGATCTGATTACTGTCAAGAATTCAACGGCCCCAGCAGGTTTTGCAAAGGTGAACGGAACGGTTGCATCAGCAACAAGTACCTCTTTCACCGTCAACTACGGGGCATCGAGCCCGGGAACTTGGGCGACTGGAAACCTTGGATCAGCGGTCACAACAGCGATAACGAAAGACGATACCGGCGGCACTGCGATTAATTGGTACGACGGCGTCTGTTCTGCAGCGACAGGTGCGCCGGGAATAGTTGTAGTGGTCGTAGCCACTTTAAGCCTTGCAGGTGGGGGTAACAATGTTATTTATCGAATTAGTAACACGATACAGGTGCCGGTCTCTGTTGCAGGAAAGGTCTCTTTTTATCAACAGGGGAAAAGTATTTCTGGATGCAAGAATCTCTATGTTGCGAGTGGCACGGCTACCTGCATCTGGAGACCGATGCAGCACGGAGCCACACTTTTAACTGCAGTACTTAATCCGACTGACCCCAGCATGGTAACTACCGTGCCTGGGTACCTACAGGTCAATGTAGTTACGCGCACCAGTCTTCGATAGAAATGAAAAAGCCCCGTCAACGCGATATCGACGGGGCTTTATCAAGCTTAGGGTTATGACAATTTAGTTGTCGGAACCGCCTGTTGTCTTCTGAATTTGCATCAAGAACTCAACGTTCGACTTTGTGCCCTTCATCTTCTCAAGCAAGAGCTCGAGCGCTGCCTGTGGCTCAAGTGCGTGCAATACGCGACGTAGCTTCCAGACGATGTTGAGCTCTTCTGAACCCATAAGGATTTCTTCCTTACGAGTTGAAGATGAAACTACGTTAACAGCAGGGAAGATGCGCTTATCTGCAAGACGACGGTCGAGGATAAGCTCCATATTTCCAGTTCCCTTGAACTCTTCGAAGATCACTTCATCCATACGTGATCCTGTTTCGATGAGGGCTGTTGCGAGAATCGTGAGCGATCCGCCATCTTCAATATTGCGAGCTGCACCGAAGAACTTCTTTGGTGGATAGAGCGCTGCTGAATCAACACCACCAGACAAGATACGACCTGATGCAGGTGCTGCAATGTTGTATGCGCGACCAAGACGTGTAATCGAGTCAAGGAGAACAACAACATCGTGGCCAAGCTCAACTAGACGCTTTGCGCGCTCGATAGCGAGCTCTGCAATCATTGTGTGATCTTCTGCCGGGCGGTCGAATGTTGAAGCGATAACTTCACCCTTTACTGAGCGAGTCATATCTGTCACTTCTTCTGGACGCTCATCAACGAGAACAACCATCAAGTGAACCTCTGGGTTGTTAATTGTGATTGCGTTGGCGATTGCCTGCAAGACCATTGTCTTACCAGCCTTAGGTGGGGCCACGATAAGTCCGCGCTGTCCTTTACCAATTGGTGCGATCAGGTCGATAACGCGAGTTGTAAGAATATTTGGCTCGGTCTCAAGGCGTAGACGCTCTTGAGGGTAGAGAGGTGTGAGCTTGCCGAATTCAACGCGCGCCTTCGCCTCTTCAACAGGAACGCCGTTCACTGTCTCGAGAGTAATAAGTGGGTTGTACTTCTGCTTCTGCTCACCTTCACGTGCTTGGCGAACCTGACCAGTAACAACATCGCCCTTACGAAGTCCGTACTTACGTACTTGACCTTGTGAGACATAGACATCGTTTGGACCTGGAAGGTAGCCAGCTGTGCGGATGAATGAGTAGTTCTCGAGAATATCGACGAGACCGCCGACTGGTACGAGAACATCATCTTCGCCAATTACTGGTTCGCGCTCTTCACGACCACCACGATCGCGTCCATTGCGGTCGCGTCCATTGCGGTCGCGGTTACGATCGCGACGATTACGGTTGCGATCATTGCGATCACCACGGTCGTTGCGATTATCGGATGAGCTATCGCCATCACTCTCACTTGAGTTACGTGAATTATCGTTTGAATCGTCTTCAGATTCTTCTGCATCATCAGACTTCTTGTTGTTGCGCTTGGCATTACGCGCTTCACGGCGAGCTTCGCGCTCAGCCTTTGCTGCTTCGCGGTTAGATGCTTGAAGGTCTGCAATCGCTGTTACTAGAGCATCCTTCTTAAGCTTTGCTGCGCCCTCGATACCGAGTTGGGAGGCTACTTCCTTAAGTTTTGGAAGTGTCATTGCAGCGAGTTCTGTTGTTGTCATTGATTTCTTTTCTTGAGTGTCCCTCTACAGGTGTGGAGGGAATCTTTGTGTGGAGTGTGGAGCTGTATTTCTTTGGATTTATCAACGTAAACGCCTCAGTGAAACCGGCGGTGCTGATGGGTGAAACTATAGCAGGACGGCTCCGCGGGATGCAATTTCAAGAGGTGTAGCTTCAAATGCCTTGCCGCCAGCTAACTTCAGCTCTTCGACTTCGCGCTGATCTGCTGTGTGGAGTGCCAGAACTGTTGGTCCTGCGCCTGAGATAAATGCTGCAACTCCTGCGCCACGAAGCTTCTGCACGAGTGCAAAGGACTCGGGCATTGCTTCTGCACGATAAGACTGATGTAAGAAATCTTCTGTTGCTACGAATAAAAGATCAGGGCGAGTTGTAAGAGCGTGGCTCATCACCGCCGCATTAGTTGTATTACGCACGGCATCGGCAAATGGAATTGTTTCAGGAAGCATCTTGCGAGCCTTCGATGTTGCAAGCGCCTTTGATGGAATGTATGCCATCGCCTGAATGCGAGGATCTACATTGAGGTGAATGCAGTGTGCTGATGACTTGTGCTTTTCAACTTCAAACCATGAAATCGTTGCCCCGCCAAAGAGTGAAGCTGAGACATTATCTGGATGGCCTTCCATATCGGTGGCCAATGAAAGTAATTGAATATCGCTCATATGGTCTTCGCCATTGAGAACAAGTGCGCGAGCAAGAACAAGACCACCAATGATTGCACTGGCAGAAGAACCAAGGCCTCGTCCATGTGGGTTTACATTGAGAGCACGAATCGCAAGACCCTTTGGACGTCCACCGAGGAAATCAAAACCCTTGTACATCGCCTTAACGAGAAGATTCTTATCGTTGCGAGGAACTTCATCGGCGCCTTCGCCAGTGACATCGATATCGAGAATTGAGTCATCGAGTACCTGTGCAACATAACGATCATGCATTGCAAGCGCTAAACCAAAAGCGTCAAAGCCAGGGCCGAGGTTGGCAGAAGATGCAGGAACTTGAACCTGCATCGGCTTTGCTTTAAAGGTTGGCTTGCTCATTGTCTTTACTTCACTAGCCCGAGTGCCGCAGCTGCAACTTCAGCATTGACTGGAACGCTGACAGGATCCTTGGCACCTTCAAGTGCCCAAGGAATATCTTTGAGACCATTTCCGGTACATGTAATAACGATCTTCTTACCCTTTGGAAGCTTGCCTGCTGCTTTATATTTAATAAGCCCGGCAAGGCCTGCAGCAGATGATGGCTCGCAGAAGATTCCCTCTTGTGAAGAGAGGATGCGGTAGGCAGCGAGAATCTCTTCATCGGTAACAGAGTCAATAAGTCCTGCTGATTCATCACGTGCTGCAATTGCTTGATCCCATGATGCTGGCTTTCCGATGCGGATAGCAGTAGCAATAGTCTCGGGGTTTTCAACTGGATGGCCTAATACAAGGGGTGCAGCGCCTGCTGCTTGGAAGCCCCACATCGCTGGCTTCTTCTTTGAAATTCCATCTGCGAAATATTCGTTATAGCCCTTCCAGTAAGCAGTGATATTTCCTGCATTACCAACTGGAAGTGTATGAATATCTGGCGCTTCACCGAGAAGATCGACAACTTCAAATGCTGCTGTCTTCTGACCTTCGATGCGATATGGATTAACAGAGTTAACAAGTGAAACTGGGTACTTCTCAGAGAGTTCACGTGCAAGGACTAAACAATCATCGAAGTTGCCTTGTACCTGCAGGAGTGTTGCGCCATGTGCAACTGCTTGTGCAAGCTTGCCCATTGCAATCTTGCCTTCAGGGATAAGAACTGCAGGGACCATTCCAGCTTTGACTGCATATGCAGCAGCTGATGCAGATGTATTTCCAGTTGATGCGCAGATAACAGCCTTTGCGCCATCTTCTGCAGCCTTTGAGATCGCCATAGTCATACCGCGATCTTTAAATGAACCAGTTGGGTTGATACCTTCAAACTTTACCCAGACCTCATTGCCGAGCATCTCTGAGAGATTGCATGCATAGATAAGTGGTGTTCCACCTTCGCGAAGTGAGACAACAGGGGTCTTTGCGCTGACAGGTAGACGGTGGCGGTACTCCTCAATGACTCCGAGCCATTGATGTGCGCCTTCCTTCTTTCGGGAATTTTCTTTTCCAAATAGTCCCATTACGCACTCGCTCCTTCTACGCGGATCACGCTTGAAATCTTGTTAACGATATCCATCTTCTTCAAAGCATCGACAGTTGCCTTGAGTTCTCCTTCAGTTGCGAGGTGGGTAACGATGATGAGTTCGGCATCTTTATCGCGGCCATTCTGATCAACGGTCTGAATCGATACGCCCTGTGCTGCAAAGACCTGTGCAATAGAGGCCAAAACACCTGATTTATCCTCAACTTCGAGGCGAATAAGAAACTTCGTCTTTGTAGTTTCAATGGGTGCGATATCGCGATCTGCATAATCTGTCTCGCGCTGGCCAACTGAGTTATGTGCAATGTGACGAGATACAGCGAGGATGTCACCGAGAATTGCAGATGCTGTTGGTGCACCGCCCGCTCCGCGACCGTAGAACATAAGCGGTCCGGCAGATTCTGCCTCAACAAATACAGCGTTAAATGCATCGCGAACTGATGCAAGTGGGTGGGCCTTCTCAAGCATTACTGGGTGAACGCGAACTGAGATCTCATCCTTCGGAGTTAGCTCAGCAATCGCAAGGAGCTTGATGACATAGCCAAGCTCTTTTGCGAGCTGAACATCTTCGAGTGTGATCTGTGAGATTCCTTCGCGGTACACGTCAGAAACGGTTACGCGAGTATGGAATGCAAGGCCAGAGAGAATTGCAGCCTTTGCCGCAGCATCAAAGCCTTCAACATCTGCTGTTGGATCAGCTTCTGCATAACCGAGATCTTGCGCCTCTTTGAGAGCGACAGCGAACTCCTTATTATCTTCATGCATCTTTGTAAGAATGTAGTTAGTTGTTCCATTGACGATACCCATAACGCGGATAACGAAGTCACCAACTAATGAATCGCGAAGCGGACGAATGATTGGAATTGCACCTGCTACGGATGCTTCGTAGTAAATATCTTCGCCTTGAGCATATGCCGCAGTAAAGAGCTCTGCTCCATGGCTTGCCAATAGCGCCTTATTTGCAGTCACAATTGATTTACGATTCTTGATTGCGATATGTGCCAGCTCATTTGCTGGTTCGATGCCGCCCATTACCTCAACGATGAGATCAATCTCTGGATCGTTGACGATTGAATATGGGTCAGTTGTGAAGAGTGATGGGTTAATGCCCGGGTAATCCTTGATTGTGCGGACTGCGATTCGGGCGAGCTCGATCTTGACGCCTGCGCGTGTAGAGAGCTCCTCGGTATCTGCAAGGAGAAGTCGGGCTACTTCGCTACCCACAACGCCGCAGCCGAGCATGCCAATACGTACTGGTTTACCTGCTGGGCTCATGAGGTGATTCTTTCACATCTTGGCTACATCGAGAGCGAGTAAATCAGCCTCGGTCTCGCGGCGCACGATGACTCGTGCCTTTCCATCAATCACAGCTACAACAGGAGGGCGGGGCACATGGTTGTAATTGCTCGCCATCGAGCGGCCATATGCACCCGTTGCAGGTGTTGCGATGAGATCACCTGGGATCACATCGGATGGAAATTGGATATCTCGAATAATGATGTCGCCTGTCTCGCAATGCTTTCCCACTAGGCGAGATTGTGCGGTGGGAGCAGATGAAGTGCGCTGCGCGATCGTTGCAAAGTATTCAGCTCCATAGAGAGCGGTGCGAGCATTATCGCTCATTCCCCCATCGACAGAAATGTACTTGCGAATTGAACCATCTTCAATGACAACATCTTTGACGGTGCCTACCTCATACAAAGTGAACATCGTTGGACCAACGATATTGCGGCCTGGCTCGACTGAGATTGTTGGAAGTGCGAGTGAATATTTCGCACACGCAGCACGTACTGCCATGCCAATTGTCGGAAGAACATCTGATGGTTCAACAGTTACTTCATCTGCAAGGTATGAGATTCCGTAGCCTCCGCCGAGATCAAGCTCGGGAAGTTCTGAGCCATAAACATCGCGGTACTTTGCGGTGAAGGCAAGGAGGCGATCTGCAGCAATTTCAAATGCCTCGGTTCCAAAGATTTGTGAACCGATGTGGCAGTGCACTCCGCGAAGTTCTAGCTCTGGCAATGTAGCAATCTTTTCAACCGCAGCCCATGCAGCACCTGATGCGATTGAGAAGCCAAACTTCACATCCTCATGAGCTGTGGAGATTGATTCATGGGTATGAGCTTCAATTCCCGGTGTTAAACGGATGAGAACTGGTTGGCGCTTGCCATGCTTTCGAGCGGCATCTGCAACGCGATCGATCTCGTAGAGTGAATCAATAACAATGCTGTGGACCCCAATAGAAACTGCTCGATCGATTTCTGTAAGAGATTTATTATTGCCGTGGAGTTCAATCTTCGTTGGATTTACACCGCCTGCGAGCGCTGCTGCAAGCTCTCCCCCGGTTGCGACATCTATTCCGATGCCGATCTCAGAAATCCAATGTGCAACTGCAGTACAAGTAAATGCCTTCGATGCGTAGAAGACCTGCCCCGCTCTTTCGCCAAACTCGGCTTTAAGACCATCACGCCAAGCAGTAGCACGTGATCGGAAAGCTTCTTCGTCAAGGAAGAAGGTTGGAGTTCCGAACTCTTTCGCTAATTGCGATGCAGGAATACCAGAGAGGGCAATTTCACCGTCAATAAATGAGATGTTCTTAGACCACATTGACCCAAGTGAATTAGGTTGGGTGCTCATTACATTCGCTCCGGTGCGCTGACGCCGAGAAGTGAGAGACCGTTAGCGATAACCTGCATCGTTGCGGCACAGAGATTTGCGCGCGCTGAATGAATCGATGCAGGTGCTTCATCACCTAATGGAAGGACGCGGCAATCTGCATAGAAGCCGTGATAAACGCCAGCAAGTTCTTCGAGATAGCGAGCAACGCGGTGTGGTTCGCGAAGTTCAGCGGCCTGAGCGACAACACGCGGGAACTCAGCGAGAGTTCCGAGCAATTCATTTTCACGGTCATGCGTTAGCTGAGATGCATCAAAGTTATCGAGCCCTGTTGGAATACCGAGCTCTGAAACATTGCGAAGAACTGCTGCAATACGAGCATGTGCATATTGCACGTAATAGACAGGGTTCTCATTGGTATTACTACGCAAGATATCGATATCCATCACCATCGGCGTATCAACTGGATAGCGAATAAGCGTGTAGCGAGCGGCATCAACGCCGACCTTTTCGACCAACTCTTCAAGAGTAATAATGGTTCCAGCGCGCTTTGAGAGTTTTACCTCTTCGCCGCCTTCCATAATTTTTACTAATTGGCCGATCAGAACATGAATGTTGTAATCAGGGTTATCTCCAGCACACGCTGCTACCGCGCGGAGTCGGTGGATATATCCGTGGTGATCGGCGCCAAGCATGTAGATACAGATGTCATTTCCACGCTCGCGCTTATTGATGTAATAAGCGGTATCTGATGCGAAGTATGTGAGTTCGCCATTCTCTTTGATGAGAACGCGATCTTTATCATCACCGAAATCAGTTGTGCGAAGCCAGACTGCGCCATCTTGCTCAAAGACATGGCCTTGTTCGCGTAGCTTCTCCATGCCGTGTTCAACTGCACCTGATTCGTGGAGCGAGCGCTCTGAGAACCAGACATCGAATGTGGTGTGGAATGTGCTGAGAACTGATTGCTGCTGTGTCAGCTGAACTTTGTATGCAGCTTCACGGAATTCTTCAGAGGATTTAATTCCTGGATTTTCTGCGACAACAATCTTTGCAAGATCCTTAATGTAATCGCCCTGATATCCATCTTCGGGAATTGGTTTTCCAAGAGCCGTAGCTTGAACTGATTGACCGAAGAGATCCATCTGGCGACCACGATCATTGATGTAGAACTCTTGTGTGACCTTTGCGCCAGCGGCCTTAAGTACGCGACCGAGAGCATCTCCCACAGCAGCCCAACGTGTATGACCTAAGTGGAGAGGTCCCGTTGGATTGGCGCTGATAAATTCGAGGTTGATTGCAACGCCTTTGAGCGAATCTCCATGGCCATACGTATCTCCACCATCAAGAATGGTGCGGACAAGCTCTGCCTGATTTGCGCGATCTAAAGTGATGTTGATAAATCCAGGGCCGGCAATATCTACTGCAGAAACTCCGGCAAGGGAAGCAATCTCTGCTTGAAGTAGCGTTGCAACTTCACGAGGGTTCTTACCTGCAGCTTTTGCTAATTGGAGCGCAATCGATGTGGCGTAGTCGCCGTGATCGCGATTCTTAGGACGCTCAAGAACGATTGACTCTGGGGCAGTTCCTGCGAGGTCGCCACGAGCAATTGCAGCTGCAACGAGCCCCTGAATGGAGGCTGCGAGTTGATCTGCAAGTGTGGACATTTGCGTAGTTTAACCGTGCCTTTCCCAGCACGCGCGCGATTTTGGTGTGGACGCCCTAAAGCCTTACTCTTTGCCCTGCATCTCTTAAGTTCTACTGCCTTGAGATGTAAGCGGGAGTGGTGAAATGGCAGACACGCCAGTCTTAGGAACTGGTGCTTCGGCGTGCGGGTTCAAGTCCCGCCTCCCGCACAATCTTTTCTCTTGAAAG
>CANGLK010000024.1 GCA_947454735.1 Candidatus Nanopelagicaceae bacterium | reverse complement strand
GCGCAAAACGAGAGTTTTAAGCGCGGAGGAATGGCGCAAAACGAGAGTTGTGAGGTGATTTAACGCGCTGAACGAGCCTGCATACGCGCCTCACGGAGGCGACGTAGGCGCTTTACCAACATGGGTGAAGCCTCAAGTGCATCATCGCGATCGATGAGGTCATTGAGGAGTTGGTAGTAGCGAGGTGCGCTGAGGTCGAAGAGCTCCTTGATTGCGGTCTCTTTCGCACCCGCAAAGCGCCACCAGTTACGTTCGAAGTCGAGAATTCGTCCCTCGAGGTCGGTAAGTGTGGAGCCTTGTGTTGTTGGGTTTTCTAGCGCTGACATATGGCCCATCCTAAACATGACCTATGACAAAGTGTGGGATTTACGAGCAGCTTTCACAATATTACGGAGCATCGTTGGAAATATAAATAAATGGAATGGTGAGACGAGATACCAATAAATTTGGCCACCAAGACCTCGAGGTGCAAAGAGAGCATCTTGAGAGACAACGGTCTCTCCATCTTTTTCTGAGAGATTGAATTCAAGCCAAGCCTTGCCCGGCAAAATCATCTCTGCATAGAGGCGAAGCTTCTTCTCCTTCTCGAGATTTTCAACTCTCCAGAAATCAAGGCTGTCACCGATTCGAAGATATTGAGGATCGCGGCGACCGCGACGTAATCCAACGCCACCAAAGAGTCGATCGATAAGTCCGCGCAGGTACCACATCCATCCTGAACCGTACCAACCATGATCCCCGCCGATTCCTTCAATCTCTCTCCAGATTAAATGAAGCGGAACATCTGTGGTTACCTCACGATGATCTTTCAATGTGAGTTCACCTGCCCATGATGGATCTCCTTGAGCTTTCTGCCATGGAGCAATCGGATGTGCTGCATCTGACCAACGGGTTTCAACTCGATTATTTGCAGTTGATGTCAGCGCTAATTCAATTGCTTGCCTGACGGTCAGCAGGCCTTCAGCAGGTTTATCAATTGTTTGATCGATGCTCTTCGCTGGATCCACAACAACTTCGCTGATTAAAGATTCAACGAGTGGCCGTGCAAGTGATGTTGGAACCGGTGTCACTAAACCAATCCATAAACTAGAGAGCTTTGGAGAGAGAACGGGTACTTGAATGATGATGCGCTTACGAAGCCCGGAAATCTCTGCGAATTTCTGCATCATCACTGCATAGGTGACAACTTCTGGTCCACCAATATCGCGAATCCCATCGACAGGTTCTGCCAGATTCGCAGCAGAACGCAGGTAATAGAGGACATCCCGAATAGCAATCGGTTGAGTCCTATTTGATACCCACTTTGGGGTCGTCATGATCGGAAGGCGGTGAGTCAGGTGGCGCAACATCTCGAAGGATGCAGAGCCAGATCCGATAATGATTCCAGCGCGGAGCTCGAGAACTGGTGTCCCACCCTTGGCTAATTCAATTCCGGTGTTCATTCGAGATGTTAAATGTCGAGATCGATTCTCGTCGTTGGCAATTCCACCCAAGTAAACAATCTGTGCAATATGGGCGCGCTCTGCAGCTTCTGAGAAACCTTTCGCCATTGCAGATTCAATATCACCGAAATCGGTTGCAACGTTGATTGAGTGAAGAAGATAGTATGCGGTGTGAACTCCCTGAAGTGCACTGTCGAGATCTGCAGGGTTAGATGCGTTTCCCTCAACAATCTCAACATGTGATGCCCAACTCTGACCGAGAATCTTCTTCGCATCGCGAACCAGGACTCGAACTTTCTTCTTATCGTCCAGAAGTGCTCGAACCAAGCGACCGCCTACATATCCTGAAGCTCCTGTAACGAGAAAGGTAGGCTCCTGATTCTCATTCTTCATGCTGTGAGCCTAGACTGAGCCCATGAGCACTTCTACTCGAAACACCTCGACAAAGCCAAGAGTCGTAATTCTCGGTGCAGGATTTGGTGGGTTAACCGCTGCTCGTGCACTTGCCGGAAAGGCTGAAGTTGTTGTCGTAGATCGCCACAACTTCCAAACATTCTTGCCACTTCTCTATCAGGTATCAACCGCAGGACTTGCCGCTGATCACGTTGTCCACCCAGTGCGTGGTGCGCTCCGCAAGACTGATGTGAAATTCCGTATGGGTTCACCAATCTCAATTGATCACAAGAACAAGAGTGTGAAGTTAGATTCTTCAGAGGTTCTCGAATTCGATCACCTGATTATTGCAATGGGATCTGTTACTGCAGATTTCGGTGTTCCTGGAGTCGTAGAACATGGTCTCGGCATGAAGAGCGTGCATGAGGCGATCAGTATTCGAGCCGAGGTAATGCGTCGCTTTGAAGATCTCGCTCGCTTTGAAGATGACACTCGTCTATCTATCGCAGTTGTAGGAGGCGGTCCTACTGGTGTTGAGATGGCAGGCGCTCTAGCTGAGTTAAAGCGCGGACCACTCCATAACGATCTAGCTCATGCTGCAGAACATATTGATATTTACCTGATTGAAGCTGGTCCACGAATCTTGCCGATGTTTAGTGAGAAGCTATCTGCTCGCGCGGCTCGCGACCTTCAGAAGCTCGGAGTGCACGTTCGCACCAAGACTGCTGTGCGTGAAATTAAATCTCGTCAGATTGTTGTTAAGGATGGCGAGCCAATTCCTGCTGAGGTCACAATCTGGGCTGCAGGAGTTAAGGGCGAACCAACAGCAGCGGCGTTGAACTTACCGATTGCAGGTTCTCGCGTTAAGTCGAGCCAAACACTTCAAGTTGAGAACTATCCACATATCTGGGCAATTGGAGATATCTCTGGAGCGCTCAACCCTGAGGGTCGTTTCTATCCAATGGTGGCACCTGTTGCGATGCAGCAAGGTCGCTTCGTTGCGCAACAGATTATTGATCTCACAGCAGGAAAGCCGCTGAAGGAATTTAAATATAAAGATAAAGGCTCTATGGCAACTATCGGTCGCCACAAAGCAGTCGTTGAAGTTGGAAAGTTCAGCATGGTCGGTGCACCTGCTTGGTTTGCTTGGTTATGGCTCCACTTGTTCTATCTCCTTGGTGGACGCAACAAAGTTGGAACGATGGCCGATTGGACTTGGAACTATCTGACTTTTGATCGCGGCAACCGTCACATCATGGATTCACTCGATTAATGCGCGAGGGGCATCTCGATCTTCGTGGTCACCAGACTTACTCGTATGAGTGGGATAAGAAAGGTGAAGCGCTCCTTCTCCTTCATGGTGGTTTAAGTCAGACATCGCACTTCTATGAATCTGTACTGCCTGCAGTGGAAGATAAATTTCATATCTTTGGCTATGACCGTACTGGACATGGGTTTACAGGCGATCGCGAAGGCAGCATGCACTTTGATTTTCAATATAAAGAGGCAGTCTCTTACTTAGAAGATGTCGTTAAAGAGCCAGCGCACCTCATCGGACATAGCGATGGCGCAATCATTGCTCTAATGGTTGCACTGCACCGACCTGATCTTGTGAAATCACTAGTTCTCTTTGGTGGCCTCTTCCACTTTAGCGGCACGCTTCCAATGCCCGATTTCGATGGAAATATTTCGCAGGAAGACCGTGAAGAGTATGCGGCTACCTCTCCTGATGCTCCAGAGACTCAAGAGGCGAAGATTCGTAAGATGTTTAAGATTTGGTATTCAGAGCCAACATATTCAGTTGAAGATATTAAGAAGATTCAGCTTCCTGCACTTGTGATTGTTGGTGATGACGATGTTATTTCGCATCATCACACAATCGAGATGTTTGAGGCTATTCCACAAGGACAGCTCGCTGTTATTCCTGGAACTTCACATCAAGCAAATAAAGAGAAGCCAGTAATCTTCCAAATGTTTATCCGCGAATTCCTTAGTGATCTGAGTTATCCGCAGACAAAGATGCCTCAGCGTCGCGCCTAGCAATCGATAGGTGTGACTGCACCAGTCTTCACATCGTAAATAGCTCCACCAACTGAAACTCCTTGGTTAAGAAGTGGGTATGAACGCACACGGTTGACATCTTTAGCGAGCGCACCAAGTTGATCATTGGTTGTGCGGAATTCAAGTGAAGATGTATTAACACCGAACTCGGCATCAATCTTTGCGTGAATCTCTTCCTCGGTATTTTCTGCCATACGACATTCGGTATGTGGCATCACCAAAATGCGTTTCACTCCCAAGAGGTACGTTGCGAGAACAAGGGTACGGAGAACGTCCTCTGTCACTCGAGCTCCAGCATTGCGAAGAATCTTGGCATCACCTGATCGCATGCCAACAACAGAGAGTGGATTGATACGTGAATCCATACAGGTCACAATCGCTAAACCCTTTTGAGCTACGCCTGTCAGGCCTGAATATTTAAAGGTCTTGACGTATTCAGCATTGGCTTCAGTGAGATCCTTAAAGGCATCGGTAGGAAAGTCGCTCATGAGCGAAATCTTAGAGGCGTACCCAGTTACGCGCAGGTTCGCCGGTTCAGGAGTTGCACCTCTAAAAATACACAGATTTTTCTAAAGAAATTGAGCCTTCCTCGGCTTGCATGTAGAAGAGCACTCCCTCATGATTATGCCATCAAGGGGAGTATTCCCAACGCTAGGTGTCGTCAATACGTTGCGAAAGCAGCCGGTGCCTAGGTCGAATTAATTCGGCGGAAGAGACCTTGTGTAAATGCTCAACCGAGCCATACACAAGGGAGTCTCACGTGAACGTCACAACATACGCATGGATAGCGCTTTTAGCCTTTGTCGGCCTCATGCTCGTCATCGATCTCTTTCTCCACCGAGGTCACCAAGAAATTACCTTTAAAGAAGCGGCCTTCTGGTCTTCTATCTGGGTTCTCTGCGGCCTTGCAGTAGGTGGTGTCATCTGGTTCTTTAGCGGCAGCGAATTCGCTATCCAGTACTACAGCGGTTATCTCATTGAGAAATCATTGGCAATCGATAATGTCTTTGTCTGGGGTCTTCTCTTTAGCGCACTTGCCGTTCCTCAACGTTTCCAGCACCGAGTTCTCTTCTTTGGAGTTGTCGGGGCTCTTGTAATGCGTGGTGCGATGATCTTTGCTGGTGCTGCTCTTATCAAGGAAGCTAGCTGGACTCTATATATCTTCGGTGCATTCTTGATCTACACAGGCTGGAAGATGTTTGCAGGTCGTAACGATCACTTCGATGTCGATGACTCGAAGGTCTACCAATACCTCAAGCGTAAGTTGCGCATGACATCAGAGTTCCACGAGCAGAAGTTTATGGTCCGCATCAACGGCCTTCGCTACTTCACTCCGCTCTTCCTTGTGCTGATCATGGTTGAATTTATGGATCTCGTCTTTGCAGTCGATTCAATTCCGGCAATTTTCGCTGTGACAGATGAGCCATACATCGTCTTTGCAAGTAACGCTCTTGCGATTCTGGGCTTACGTTCCATGTATTTCTTGATTGCTAACCTGATGGAGAAGTTCATCTACCTCAAAGAGGGCTTATCTGTAATCCTCGTGTGGGTGGGCATCAAGATGATTGTCAGCCACGCGCTTGTAAAGATTCCAACATATGTATCCCTGGGAATCATTGTTGCGGTGATGGCTGTGGCGATTATTGCGAGTATCAAGAAGAAGAATCTCAGCGAAAGCGCCTAGAAAAGAATGGAGCCCCCTATCCGATTTGAACGGATGACCTGCTCATTACAAGTGAGCTGCTCTACCACTGAGCTAAGGAGGCGTACTGCTTTTGAACGGCGTAATTATGGCATCTAATATCGAATTCTAAAAATCGCAATATCACCGCATAAAAATCCCCCTTTCTAGGGGATTGAAGGTGCTTTTGCCTATCGCTACGAGTGCGTAGATGGGATGATTCGAAGCATGTTGCCTAACTACTGGACCAGCCCCGAGACCACAGCAATCAATCGCCTACCGATGCTCAACATCGAGCACTACGAGAAGTTATCTCTCGACGGCACCTGGAGATTCCAATTGCTACGCAAGCCAACTGATTCTGTGCGCAAGCGTTGGTCAAAGATCCCTGTTCCAGGGCTCTGGACGATGCAACCTGAGAGCGATGTCTTCTTCGATAAACCGATCTACACAAATGTGCAGATGCCATTCGATCACACACCACCAAACGTTCCAGAAGAGAATCCAACTGGGATCTATGAGCGCGATTTTGAGATTCCTGGTTCTTGGGAGGGTAAGCGCGTTGTTCTCCACCTCGGTGGTTACGAATCAGTTGCACTTGTGTGGATTAATGGCGAAGTAGTTGGCATGACTAAGGATTCACGTCTTGCCGCAGAATTCGATATTACAAAATTCCTTAAGGGTGGAAAGAACGTCATCCGCATCGATGTCACGAAGTGGTCTGATGCAACGTACATTGAAGATCAAGATCAGTGGTGGCATGGAGGTATTACTCGCTCTGTAAAGCTGTACGCAACGAACGAAGTATTTATCGAGCGTTTGTATACAACTGCAGGACTGAAGTCAGATAACTCGACTGGAACTCTTAAGGTTGAGGCATATGTCGGTTCAATTAACGACAAGCCAACGACTGGCTACACAATCCGTACACGTGTAGAAGAATTTCCTAAGGCGAAGAGCGCTTCCATGAGTGGCTCAGTACATGCATCAAATGCTCCAATCTGGACAGAGATGCCTGAAGAGCTTCGCAATGCAAGTAAAGATTTCTTTGTTGGTACTTACTGGAATGGCGGCATGCCTGATTCGCTTGTGAAGGCGCTTCGCGAAGTTGAGCCACCAACACCGGGCCGAATCTTGCTCGAGACCACAGTTCCTAAGGTCTCTGCCTGGTCTGCCGAAAACCCTGTTCTATACACACTTGCGATAGAGCTCCTCGATCCTGCAGGCAATATCGTGCAGATCTCCAGCCAGAAGATCGGCTTTAGAAGCGTTGTGATCAAGGGACGTGACTTCCTTGTTAATGGTCAGCCAGTTATTTTCTACGGCGTTAATCGCCATGACTTCAATCGTTTTACTGGTCGCGCTCTTACCCGCGATGATATGCGCCAAGATCTTCTTGAGCTCAAGCGTTGGAACTTCAACGCTGTGCGCACATCTCACTATCCTAACGATGCAGCCTTTCTCGATCTCTGCGATGAGCTCGGTTTCTACGTAGTGGGTGAAGCAAATATCGAATCACACGCTTTCTATGACTCAATCTGTAATGACCCTCGTTACCTTGGTGCATTTGTTGAGCGTGTTGGTCGCATGATTGATCGCGATATCCACCACCCAGCAGTTGTTATGTGGTCTCTCGGAAATGAATCAGGTAAGGGTCTCAACCATGAAGCTGCAGCAGCGTACGCGCGTGCTGCAGATCCAACTCGTCCATTGCACTATGAAGGTGCTATCCGCGGCGATTGGCGTTATGGACATTCATTGACTGATGTCATCGCTCCGATGTATCCATCGATTGCCGCAATCACAAGCTATGCGAAGTCAGGTAAGCAAGATCGACCTTTGATCATGTGCGAGTACTCGCATGCAATGGGTAACTCAAATGGAACTCTCGCTGAGTACTGGAATGCAATTGAGACTCTTCCAGGTCTACAAGGTGGATTCATCTGGGAATTCTGGGATCACGGTCCTGATCAATTGATGCCAGATGGAACAACTCGCTCTGCTTACGGTGGAGATTATGGAGAGAAGAAGCACGATGGAAACTTCTGTTGTGATGGAATGGTCTTCCCTGATCGCACCGCAAAGCCTGCAATGCATGAGTTCAAGGCACTCGCTGCTCCTGCGGTCGTAAAGACGACGAAGGCATCATCTGGCCAATTCACTATCTTCAATAAGCAGTTCTTCACCGATCTCAGTGATTTCGACCTTCTCTGGTCAATCACTCGTGACGGCCTCGTAGTCGATGGCGGCCGAGTGAAGCTTCCTGCTGTGGGAGCGCGTAAAACAGGGCGTTTTACCGTTAAATCCTCTGCTCTTCTAAAGGCAGATGGGAAGGGCGAGCGTTTCATCACCTTCACCGTCCTTCGCCGCAGTAGCACAGCGTGGGCACCAACATCGGCAGAAATTGGTTGGAACCAGTTCCCACTTCCTTCAAAAGCGAACACGATTGCTGTAGCAAAGAGCAATGAATTCTTTGAGGGCTCGGTCAATGATGCAGGTGAGATTCAAGTTCCTTATGGAATCTACGCGCCTGAACTTTCATTGTGGCGCGCACCAACAGATAACGATCGCATCGGACATATCTCAACCAAGTGGGAGCGTTATGGCGTTCGTGATCTCACTCGTTCTGATTGCACAATTACAGAGTCGGCAAAACAGCGCAAGGTAGTCAGTGTGTGGCAGACAAGTACTGGTGCCACTGTGAAGCAGACTCAGGTAATTACACCTGTTGAAAATGGTTTCTCAGTGAAAGAGACAATCGTCGTTCCTAAGCAGCTTGAAGATCTCGCTCGCGTTGGTATCAACTTAGAGCTCGATTCTAAGCTCGATAGCTACACCTACTTCGGAGCAGGACCACACGAGTCTTACCCTGATCGCAAGATTGGCCGTATCCATCGTTGGGTCTCATCAGTTGCGGGACAGTACATTTCATATGTTCGTCCCCAAGAGAACGGTGGACATGTCGGAGTTCGTTGGTTTGAATTAACCGGTAACGATGGCAAGGGAGTTCGTTTCGATCTCGATAAGCCACGTCAGGTATCTGTCACGCCAAATCGAGCTACAGAGCTTGCAGATAAGACACATAATGTTTATGTCGAACCATCTGGAAACTCTGTTATCCATATCGATGCTGCACACCGTGGTGTGGGAACAGCCTCATGTGGTCCAGATACTTTGCCTCAGTACATTGTTGGTGGAGGTACATACACCTTCGCATGGACTGTACGAGTAATCTAAATTAATGAAGCTCTATGCCCGTGGCCAAGAAATTGGCTGCGGGTATTTTGCTATGCGGCCATCGCCAGATGATTTGCCTTGAATGCGGCGAATAATCCATGGCAGAGCGAAGACGAAGAACCATAAAACCCCTGTGATACGGCGTTTTATCCATGGTGTTGGCTTGGCGGCAGGAAGTGGAGTTCTCCATGCGGCATCAAAGGGATAACCAAATACCTCTAAGACTGCTTGTGCAACGCGCCAATGTCCCTCTTGATTGAGATGGAGGCGATCGAAAGCTAGAAAGCGGCTATCTTTAAAGAAATCTAAACCATTTGCATCAGAGACAGTTGCGCCGACTTCAGCACCAACTTCACGTACCGCTCTATTAAATTCGGAGAAACGTGACTTCCAAACTTCAGCGCCACGACCTTTATTGCCGGTATCTTCTAAAACGGTAAAGAGTAGAAGTGTTGCACCAGTTGCTGCAATCTCACGAACTGCCTTCTGATACTTAGCGATAGTTAACGCGGCGTCATATCCAGGACGGAGCGCATCATTTGCACCAGCATGGAATGAGATCAAAGTTTCTTTTCCAGTGACCATCTTCATCGCTTCAGGCACTTGATCTTCAACGACCTGTCCAAGGAGTTTTCCTCGAATAGCTAAATTAGCGTGCGTGAAATCTGCCGAGTGCTGTGACATCTCATCTGCAACGCGATCTGCCCATCCACGGTATTGACCATTGATGATTTCATCGCTCATGCCCTCGCTATACGAGTCGCCACAGACAATAAATCGGTTGAACTTCATGCTTAGCCCTTACGGCGTTGCTCATCTATCCAGAAGAGAGTAATTGAAGTTGCAACAGATGCATTGAGAGATTCGGTTGAAGACATAATTGGAATTGAAACAATGAGGTCGCACTTTTCACGGGTAAGGCGAGCAAGACCCTTTCCTTCAGATCCAACGATGATCATGAGATCTTCCTTAGCAACCTTCATCTCTGAAAGCTGAACATCAGAATCACCATCGAGGCCAACTACGAACATTCCGCGCTTCTTTGCATCATCGATTGTGCGAGCAAGGTTTGTTACCTGCGCAATTGGTAGACGAGCCGCTGCTCCTGCAGATGTTTTCCACGCAGAAGCGGTCACTGCTGCTGCTCTACGCTCAGGAATAATGATTCCAGAGGCTCCAAAAGCTGCTGCAGAACGAGTGACAGCTCCGAGGTTACGTGGATCTGTAACGCCATCGAGTGCAACGATCAACTTTGCGCCTTTTGCGCGATCGCAGATCTCTTCATAGCTTGAATACTGGAATGGCTTGATTCCAAGGATGATTCCTTGGCTATTAGGTGCGATTGATTCAAGGGATGCTCGGTGAACTTCCTTGATCTGGAGACCGTGGTTGAGTGCCAGCTGAAGTGATTCAGCAATGCGATCGTCGATATCGACTCCGCGCGCAACCATGATTTCAGTTGCAGGAACGCTTTCGCGAAGCGCTTCTAGGACTGCGTTACGTCCAGAGACAATCTCGCCCTTTGGCATCTCTGACTTTGGAAGTCGTGCTGCTGCAGGACGCTTCTCCGCAGACTTCTCTGCGCGCTTCTTCGCCTTATGTGCTGCGTGATAAGGACGGTCTTCTGCCTTTGGTGTCGGACCCTTGCCTTCTAACCCGCGACGGCGGTTTCCACCAGAGCCAACTGTTGGCCCCTTCTTCGATTTACGAACAGCGCCGCGAGGCTTTGAATTTCCGGCCATTATGAACCACTTCCTTCAGTCTTACGTGAGATCGACCATCGTGGTCCTTGCGCTGTATCTTCGATAACAATTCCTAGGGCTGTAAGGCCATCGCGAATCGCATCAGAGCTTTCAAAATCTTTACGTACTCGGGCTGCCTCGCGCAGTGCAAGTGCCATCTTAATCGTTCCGTCAAGTGCTGCAGTAATGTCATCGTTGGTTGAAGCAGATGCAAATGTTGGATCAAATGGATCGCAGCCAAGAACTTCAAGTGCACCACGAATCTCATTGGCAGATGTTGCAATCACAGCCTTATCACCTGACGTGATTGCGCTATTGCCGATACGTAACGCTTCTGAGATTGATGCAAGAGCTGTCGGAACAGCTAAATCATCGTTCATTGCATCGATAAAAGCACTGCCTAGTACTGGTGTTGGCTCTGTGCCAAGAATCTCAACTGAGCGATGGAGGAATGATTCAATACGGCGGAATGCTGTTGCAGATTCAGCAAGTGCATCGTGTGAGAACTCGAGCATCGAACGGTAGTGGGCAGAACCTAAATACCAACGAAGCTCAATGCCGCGAACAGTCTTGAGAAGTTCATGCACCTGAAGTGAGTTGCCGAGTGACTTCGACATCTTCTCGCCGGATGCTGTGACCCATGCATTATGTAACCAGCGCTTTGCAAAGCCGTAACCTGCAGCCTCTGATTGTGCGATCTCGTTCTCGTGGTGAGGGAAGATCAAATCAAGTCCGCCACCATGGATATCAAATGATTCACCGAGATACTGATGCGCCATTGCAGAACATTCGAGGTGCCAACCTGGACGACCTGCACCCCATGGAGTTGGCCATGAAGGATCTCCTGGCTTTGCAGCCTTCCAGAGTGCGAAGTCGCGTGGATCCTTTTTATAAGTTTCATCCGCGTCAGCTGCAGGCTGAAGATCATCTAACTTCTGACGTGAAAGAGTTAAATACGATTCAAGTTTACGAACTTCGAGATAGACATCGCCATTGCCTGGGGCATATGCCGCACCACGTTCGATCAAGAGCTGCATTAGCTCAATCATCTGAGTGATATGGCCAGTTGCGCGAGGCTCATATGTAGGTGGCAATACGTTGAGGGCTGCATATGCATCAGCGAAGACGCGCTCGTACTTCATCGCAAGTGCCCACCAAGGCATCTCTTCATGAATTGCCTTATGCAAAATCTTGTCATCGATATCGGTGACGTTACGGATAAATGTGACGTTATATCCGCTCTTGGTTAGCCAGCGGCGGAGGATGTCGAAGTTCACTCCTGAGCGAACATGGCCAATATGAGGAGGCGCTTGAACGGTCGCACCGCAGAGATAGATACCGACTTCACCCTCTTTTATCGGGGTAAATAGGGAGGTGGTTCGCGACTGGGTGTCGTAAAGATGTAGCGAACTCATTGGGCAATTCTAACCTGAGGCCCCTTATTACTTGAAAACGAGGGCTGAGGCGATGGCTGCAATGCCCTTGCCTTCACCTGTAATTCCCATTCCATCGGTTGTTGTCGCAAGAATTGAAACAGGCGCACCACCGAGAGCTGATGAGATTGCTGCGATTGCCTCGGCGCGACGCGCACCGATACGTGGTCGATTACCGATGATCTGCACCGTGACATTAGAGATTGAATATCCAGCCTTGGTAACAATGTTGAGAGTCTCTTGCAATAACTGAATCCCTGATGCACCAGCATATTCGGGGCGTGATGTTCCAAAGTTAGAACCGAGATCACCGGTGCTCGTTGCAGCGAAGAGCGCATCACAGATTGCATGTGCTGCAACATCTCCATCGCTATGTCCATCTACTCCGACTTCACCTGGCCATGAAAGTCCTGCAAGCCAGAGTTCGCGACCTTCTCCAAATGCATGTGCATCAGTTCCAACGCCAGTTCGGAATGATTGTGCATTACCGATAAATGTCATTGCAGTTGCAAGATCAGATGGTGTTGTAATTTTAAGCGCACGCTCTTCACCATCAATGATGCGGACCATATGACCAGCATTGGCAACGAGCACTGCATCATCGGTTGCATCTTGCGGAACAGAGTGCGCTGCCTTTAATACTGAATATGCAAAACCTTGTGGAGTCTGCACTTTACGAAGTGATGCACGATCTGGTGTTGAGACGACATACCCACCTGCATCAACAACTTTGACTGTATCCACCTCTGGCATACCTGGGATTACTGCTACATCGCCTGCATGAAGTGCATCGATAACAGATTGCGCTAGAGCAGTACTAGCAAGTGATCGCGCAGCATCATGAACTAAGACAAACTCTGCGCTTTCATTGACGGCAGCAAGTGCAATTCGCACTGAATCAGAGCGAGTAGCGCCGCCTGTAACGACAACTACCTCATCGCCTGCGATCTCTTTAATCTGCGCTTCATAGCCGGCAGGGGCTGTAACAACAATCTGATCAACAACTGGTGCGAGGTTTGCGATTGCATGGGCAAGCAAAGTCTTATCGCCGAGATGGATAAGTGCTTTAGGAATTGGTGCACCGAAACGTTCGCCACTGCCTGCGGCAGCAATAATTGCGGCGATCATAGGTATGTAACGCTAATTAAGAAGCGAGAACCTCATCAAGGAGAGTTGCAGCCTTCTCTTCATCAGTGCGCTCAGCGAGTGCGAGCTCTGATACGAGAATCTGCTTCGCCTTGGCGAGCATGCGCTTTTCACCAGCTGAAAGTCCACGGTCAAGGTCGCGGCGATAGAGATCGCGCACAACTTCTGCAACCTTGATGACATCGCCTGAAGCGAGCTTCTCGAGGTTTGCCTTGTAACGACGTGACCAGTTTGTTGGCTCTTCTGTGTAAGGCTGACGAAGTACGTTAAATACGCGATCAAGACCAGCTGAATCCACTACATCGCGGACTCCAACGAGATCGACATTGTCTGCAGGAACGCGAACTGTGAGATCTCCTTGAGCTACCTTCAAAACGAGGTATGTGCGCTCTTCACCCTTGATAACGCGGGTTTCGATTGCTTCGATGAGAGCTGCTCCGTGGTGAGGATAAACAACGGTTTCGCCGACCTTAAATGTCATGGAGAGCCTCTCGTACTGCTGGGGAATTGAAGTGCTAATTCTACCAGCGAACCCCTAGAGATAAAACCCCGAATAAATGGGCTGAAATAGGCGTCAATAAAGGGTTTGCGGTCATGAGATAATCGCTCCATGCGCCAGATGAAAAAAGTTGCTATTACATCAATCTCCATTGCACTCGCATTGTCACTGACTTCTTGTTACGGAGCGGGACCTAATGCAGCAACACGAATGATTAATCGTGTCACCGACGGCAACGAAGGCGATGTAAATACAGATGGCAGCAATCTTCGCGTAGATAATCTCCTTCTTGTTGCAACAGAAGATGGATCTGCAGTTGTTGTTGGTCAGATTGTTAACCGTGCAGAGGCGACAGATCAGATTCTTGGAATTTCTGTAGATGGAATCCAGGCAGTTCTCTCAGGCGAGACAAAGCTTTACACAAATAAGCCGATTCGCTTTGAGGGCGAATCGGCAAATGCGAAGGCGGTATTTCCTTCTGTAGGAGCGGTCGCCGGAACAAATGTGAAGGTCACGATTGGATTTGCTCGCGCTGGAATGGTGACTGTGCAGGCAATCATTCGCGATAAGCGCGATGTCTACGCTGATGTCACAACAGGTGCAGCGCTTGCTACACCTGCAGCAACAACTAAGTAGCTAGTTGCTTCGCTCCATCTTGTAACCCATTCCACGAACAGTCTGAATGTATTCAGGGTTCGCTGGATCCTTCTCAATCTTTGCGCGAAGGCGCTTGATGTGAACATCGAGAGTCTTTGTATCTCCTACATAGTCACTGCCCCATACACGATCAATTAATTGAATTCGAGTGAGAACGCGGCCAGCGTTGCGCATAAGAAATTCAAGGAGTTCAAACTCTTTCAGCGGAATAGCTACTTGAGCCCCATTCACACTAATGACGTGGCGATCTGTATCCATTCGGACAGGTCCAACTTCAAGCACCGTGCCCTCATCTGCGGAATCTAGGAGTTCACCTCGACGCAAAACTGCGCGAATACGAGCGATGAGTTCGCGCGATGAGTAAGGCTTGGTGACATAGTCATCAGCACCTATTTCGAGGCCCACAACCTTGTCGATCTCTGAATCCTTAGCTGTAAGCATGATAATTGGAACAGCAGATTTCGCACGGATCTGGCGGCAGACCTCGGTTCCTGAAAGCCCAGGCAACATGAGATCGAGAAGGATTAAATCAGCGCCGCTCTTTTCGAATTGAGCGATTGCATCTGGTCCAGAGGCCGCAACTGTTACCTCAAAGCCCTCTTTACCAAGCAAGAAAGCAATTGCCTCAGCAAGAGTCTCTTCATCTTCAACGACCAAGATACGTGACATTACGCAACTCCTTCTTCAGAAGAATCATCTGCAATCGGCAACCTGATTGTGAATGTACTACCAACGCCTTCGGAACTCCAGACAGAAATATCTCCACCGTGATTTCCGATTACATGCTTCACAATTGAGAGGCCGAGACCTGTGCCGCCAGTTTCGCGTGAACGAGCTGGGTCAACGCGATAGAAACGTTCAAAGATTCTCTCTTGATCGGCATCTGTGATTCCGACACCTTGATCAATCACAACTATCTCGACAATTCTTTCGGATGTAACTGTATTGACGGTTACCTTTGTCTTATCGGGACTGTAGTTAATTGCATTCTCAATCAAGTTATGGAAGGCCATGATTAAGTGGGTGCGGTCACCAACAACGCTGACTTTTACTTGAGGGCCGCGAACAATTTCAATATCGCGAGTTCCTGAGAGAACTTGAACTTGATCAATAGCTTCATCGACTGCTTCATCAATATCTACAAGTACTGCATCGAGAAGTGGATCTGCATCTTGTAAACGTGAGAGATCGATAATCTCTTGAACAAGAGTAGAGAGACGTTCCACTTGGCTCTGCATCATCAATGCAAATTTATTTACCTGCGGATCTTGAGAGGCGACGGTCACCGCTTCGCTGAGTGTGCGAAGTGCGCTGATAGGCGTCTTAAGCTCGTGAGAAATATTTGCAACGAAGTCGCGGCGTACCGCATCCACACGCTCTGCCTCGGATTCGTCAGTGAAGACTACAAATGTTGCATCGTGATTCTTAAAGTATGTCGCTTTGGCGGAGAGCTGACGTGTACCTTCACCGATAGGACCGCGTGGGACTTCAATGTGGCCTGCTTGTTCTAACCCTGTACGGCGGGCCTTGCGGACCATGTTGAGCACAGAGGTCGCGACCAACTTCTCATCGCGGATCACGCCGAGCGTGACTGCAGAGTTTGAGTAGTACTCAATGCGATCTCCTGCAGCAAAGATGACGCTCGCGAAATCTAAGTTGGCGAGAATCTCTTGAACCTCAGGGGTGGCGAAATCTAACTCGCTCTCATTACTTACTTTCTTCCGCCTTAAGGCCCTGACCATGCGGTAATCGTACGCGCTGCATTTCTCAAGAATCAGTGGAAAAGTACTTACATCGACGCGATTTACCCACTATTCACGCCTAGGTTGGAGCGTGTTCACCTTCAAGAATATGAAAATGGCCGAGAGCCTAATATTCTTAGCCTATGCGCGACGCCTTTCATGATGACTTAGATTCGATCAATCAGACCCTCGTTGAGATGTCCACTCTTGTGGCTGGGGCAATGGGTCGCGCCACGACAGCTCTCCTCACAGCCAACCTCGAGCTCGCTGAAGAAGTGATTGCTGATGATGATCGCGTGGATGCTATTCAGCATGAACTCGACGATAAGACACTCGATGTTATGGCTCGTCAGCAACCTGTTGCTGGCGATCTCCGTAACCTCGTTACATCACTTCGTATGAGCGCAGACTTTGAACGTATGGGCGATTTCGCTCACCACATTGCACGTATTGCTCGTATGCGTTATCCCAACACTGCAGTTCCTGCAGAGCTCACATCAACAATTCAATCAATGGGTGATGTTGCACAAGCTCTCATCAATAAGGTCACTGGCCTACTTCAGAGCCGCGATATCAACGTTGCGCTCGAGGTAGAGCGTGATGATGATGAGATGGATAAATTGCACCGTAAGCTCTTTGAAGTACTCATGGATGATGCATGGGCACATGGCATTGAGACGGCGATTGATATGACGCTACTCGGTCGTTACTACGAGCGCTGTGCAGATCACGCAGTATCAGTCTCTCGTCGCGTTTACTTCCTGGTCACAGGCGAGTACGCAGAGAAGCAGTAAGTTCTTACTTCTTACCCTGATTGGCAACTGCCTTAATTGCTTCCGCTGCTGCAGCGGGATCTAGATACTCTCCACCTGTCTTTACTGGTGCAAAGTTGGCATCGAGTTCATAGAACAATGGAATTCCTGTTGGGATATTTAGCCCAGCAATATCCTCATCGCTGATTCCATCAAGGTGCTTCACAAGTGCGCGGAGTGAATTTCCATGCGCCGTCACAAGAACAGTCTTACCTGCCTTGAGATCAGGAATGATTGACTCTTCCCAGTAAGGGATCATGCGAGCAACAACATCCTTGAGACATTCTGTGAGTGGAAGATCATTACCCAAATCTGCATAACGTGGATCTTGATCTTGCGAAAATTCTGAACCTTCAACGATTGCAGGTGGTGGGGTGTCGTAAGAGCGACGCCACAACATAAATTGCTCTTCGCCGTATTCGGCCAAAGTCTGCGCCTTGTCCTTGCCCTGAAGCGCGCCGTAATGACGCTCATTGAGGCGCCATGAACGCTTTACTGGAATCCAGTGGCGGTCACATGAATCAAGGGCCAACTGCGATGTATGGATTGCACGTCGAAGTAGTGATGTATGAACTACATCTGGAAGGAGGTTGCGATCTGCGAGGAGAACTCCGCCCTTCTTTGCTTCTGCCTCACCAGCTGCTGAGAGACGCACATCTACCCAACCCGTGAAGAGGTTCTTTGCATTCCATTCAGATTCGCCGTGGCGCAACAAGATCAATTTGTAATGTGACATGTGCCTATCTTGCCATGAATGGCGTTGAATTTATATCAAATGAGAGAAGGCGTTGAGATTGGCGAGGGATTCACCATGGCTTACGCGCCAAGCCCACTCACGACGAATTGCATTGGCAAAGCCTAATTCGAGCAGCGGATTAAAAGCGGAATCGGAATTTTGTAGAACTGAACCCAGGATGCGATCGAGCTCTTGTGGGTTCACTGCATCGAGCGGCAAACGTCCTACGAGATAGATATCGCCGAGTTCATTTATTGCATATGCAACTCCGTACATTGCAGCATTCTTACTCATACACCAGTGATGTACTGCAGCCTCATTCTCATCGGGTTTGCGAATTACAAATGCGTTGATGCTTAAAGAGTGATCGCCGACAACGAGTGCACAATGCGTCTGAAGCTTCTTCTCACCTGGAAGAGTTACGAGAAAGGAATTGTCGCTCTTTTCGAAATCAATCTTCTGTTCGCTGAGAAAGTTCTCGATGGTACTGATTACTGACATTAACCCGCGCTCATATTCGATGATGCCTGTGATGAAATAACTCCGTCGTAGATATCGAGCGTTCCGCGAGATGTGGCATCCCAGCCGAAGTGCGATGCGTGTTCGAGCGCACCCATTGAAAGCAGTACGCGGCGCTGAGGTTCTTGCAGCAAACGGGCGAGAACAGAGGACCACGCACGTGCATCATGACCGTCAACAAGTACGCCTGAGATGCCGTCGGCAACTGCTGTGCGAAGTCCGCCCACGGCGCTAGCTACAACAGGTGTTCCGCATGCCTGTGCTTCAAGGGCAACAAGACCAAAGCTCTCTGAGTAGCTTGGGACGCAGACTAAATCAGAAGCGCGGTAGTAATCAGGGAGCTCAGCGCGCTCGACAGGAGGAGCAAAGCGCACAACATCGCTAATGCCGAGCCACTGCACTAACTCTTTGAGGCGATCCACCTCTGCGCCGTTGGCACCTGATGCACCGCCGACAATCTGCGTGATCAACTTTGGTCGCAACATCGGTGAGTGTCCGACCATCTCTGCAATTGCACGAATCAAAACTTCAGGACCTTTATGTGGCTGAATACGCCCGACGAAAGAGATGATGTGGGCATCTTGAGGCAGTTCTAAATTCTTTCGCGCTGAGCTCTTGCCGGCTCCTGCGGTAAACATTGAAAGATTGACTCCAGGGCTTACAACGAAGACATTATCTGGACAAGCTTCATAGAGAGATACAAGGCTGGCCGCTTCAGCATCTGTATTTGCAATCAGCGCATCTGCCGCTGCAACAACCTGAGATTCACCTTGAACGCGAATCATTGGTTCAGGAGTTTCACCTTCTGCAAGGTTGAGATTCTTTACCCGCGCCATCGTGTGCATTGTGTGTACTAATGGAATTTTCAACTCTGCTGCAACTGGCATCGCAACTTTTCCAGAGATCCAGTAATGCGAGTGAATGACGTCGTATTTCTCAATCAAGAGAGCTGCCCTAAAGGCTGCAGAGAGATCAGGAATGAGCGCTGGCAACTTCTCCTTAGTAACCCCATCGATGGGGCCAACATTGAGGTGGATAACGCGGACACCGTTGCCGAGATCGACGATATCAGGGTGATTGTTATTTGCGCGACGAGTAAAGATGTCGACCTTAATTCCTTGAGCTGCCATCTGCTGCGCTGATTCGCAGACATAGATATTCATTCCGCCGGCATCGCCCGTACCCGCTTGATCAAGCGGTGAGGTGTGCACCATTAAAGTGGCGACGCGACGATTCATGCGTACAGGGTACGCAGTTTCAATTCAATTGGTAACTTAGAAAGTTGCCCGGATTTCGCCGATAACTTTGCCGCCACCGAGAACTGGCTCTTTCTCATAGGAACTATCGATGCCGAGGCGCTTTAGCCCAGCATGAACGAGAGCACGGAAGGGGCGGATTGAGCCATCGCTGACCTTAAAGACAAGTGTGCGGCCATCGGGCATTGATGCAACCTCAACTGCTTCAACCCCATCCTTCATATAAAGACCAGGGACTTCGCGGATCATCATTGTTGTTAAACGACCCTCTCCTGCAACCATCTCTGGAAATGCGCGAGATGCCTCAAGGACGCTGGTGTGTGCAACATTAGTTGAGATTGTGATTGCGCGAAT
>CANGLK010000023.1 GCA_947454735.1 Candidatus Nanopelagicaceae bacterium | reverse complement strand
TTGCTCGCAGAAGAGATGAAGACAGGTCGCCTCTCATTCACTACTGATTTCTCTGCGGTTGCAGATGCTGATGTTCACTTCATCTGCGTCGGAACACCACAGAGCAAAGATGGACTTGCCGCAGACCTGACATATGTAAAGGGTTCAGTCGCAGCGATTGCTCCTCACCTTAAAGATGGTGCGCTCGTTGTTGGTAAGTCGACCGTTCCAGTGGGAACAGCTCAAGCCCTTCGCGAATATCTTGCAGAGCATGCACCACAGGCAGACCTTGCTTGGAACCCAGAGTTCCTCCGTGAAGGGTTTGCAGTTGAAGACACTCTGACACCAAACCGTCTTGTCGTAGGTGTTGCAAATGATCGCGCAGAAGAGATTCTCAAAGAGGTCTATGAGCCAGTAATTGCTCTTGGAACTCCATGGATCCGCGCAGACCTTCCAACTGCAGAGCTCGTTAAAGTTGCAGCGAACTCATTCCTCGCAACGAAGATTTCCTTTATCAATGCGATGGCTGAAGTGTGCGAAGCAGCTGGTGGGGATGTGACTGTGCTTGCAAAGGCAATTGGTTACGACCCACGTATCGGCAACCGCTTCTTGCAGGCAGGTATCGGCTTCGGTGGCGGATGTCTTCCAAAGGATATTCGTGCATTTATGGCACGCGCACAAGAACTTGGCGCAGATCAGGCTCTCGAGTTCCTTCGCGAAATCGATAACATCAACCTTCGTGCTCGTCAGCGCGTGATCGATGTTGTTCGCGCAGATCTCTCTGAAGATTTAACTCAGTACAAGATTGCCGTATTAGGTGCGACATTTAAGCCTGATAGCGATGATGTGCGTGATTCCCCAGCACTTGATATTGCTGCTCAGCTATCTGCAGCAGGTGCCCAGGTTGTTGTTCATGATCCTAAGGGCATCGAACCTGCACGTAAGCGCTTCCCTAACCTCGACTATGCCGAGAAGGTAGTGGACGCAGTAAAGGGCGCGGATGCAATCTTGCACTTGACTGAGTGGAAGGAATATCGCGAGCTTGATCCATCAGTCATTGGTCAGCTCGTGAAAGGTAAGTTCCTTATCGACGGTCGCAATATGCTCGATCGCAACCTCTGGCGCAACGCCGGCTGGCGCGTTCATGCACTCGGTCGCACTGATTAGAACCTATTCAAATAGAGAAAGGCCCCTCGCTATGAGGGGCCTTTCTCTATTTTGCCTTATAACAACTATCCGAAAAGAGAATCGCCTTACGAGTACTTTTTTCTAAGTTTGCGATAAATGAGACTGTATGCGATTTCCAGGAGGATCGCTATCAAGATCAGCAAGTGGCTTACCTGATCAGCAAAACTTGTTTGGATTTTGTACTGAACGATGATGACGAAGGCTACGAAGGAAATTAGAGTCACGAGAACCGGCCGCTCCGCGCGTTTAATGAATTCAAATCCCTCTTTGCTATCGATTTTCATACGGTAATCCTCTCACTTCTTCTTAGGCTTATCGGCAAAAGTGCGGACATTCTTATCTGACCAGTCCTCAAGATAAATGCCTCATATATCCTCGTCATGAGAATAATGATCGCAAACATTTCAACAATTGCCAATGAAATACTTACAATTAATTGAATCCCTGTGACGGTGCCCATGACCACAGCCGCAGGAATTCCCAATAAGTTGATAAGTGGAGCGTATAACAACAATCCAGTGACTGATTGTGAAGATGAGTTGATTGAAAAAATACTGAGATAAAGCGAGGCGATTAGTATTACACCCAGCGGCCCTTGAACAGCCCCTATATCCTCAGAACGAGCTACTAAGGCGCTAAGGCCACCGTAGAGAAATGCATAAGTTGATAGCGCAATTAATATCCACAGCAGAAAGAATGCAATCTTTAGAATTGTGAGTTTTAGAGCGATTTCCGAACCGGATACATAGGAAGATAAATAGAAAGCAAGGGTTGTGATAGAGAACTGTGAGAATGCAAAAATCATTACGCCAGTTATCTTTCCAATAAGAAGCTCTCGCGCAGAGGTGGTATTGAGAATTACCTCAATCACCTTTGAAGATTTCTCTTCAATAACAGACATCGCCAAGAATCCGCTCGAAATTGAAAGCAGAGAGTAAAGGAAGGCGATTAATACTGAAGCAGTTTCGCCTCTATCCCGTCTCTGCTTCTGAAGGCCACTCTGGACCACCTCAACCTTAGCCGTGATCCATGAGTAGAACTTCGAAACATCGTAATTATTCAGATTAAAGTATTGAGACTCTCGATATCGACTCAATTGAGAATTTATAATGTTAAGCGCAATTGGGTTCAGGCGATCGGATGCAACAATTGAAAATTCGTTACCTCTAATGGAGACTAATACATCGGGGCCTTTCTCTCTGAACTTCTTGTCCGTGGGAGCTATCGCTCGCTCCTCAAGATGAACTACGTAGCCATATTTCTCCATTGCCGAAGGGCTAAAGTGCTCTTTAACTCCCTGAAGTTCTCCTGCAGGCACGTCCAGTAAAAGGAAGATAGATTCCTTCTTATTAACATCTCCTTGCGAAGCAGTGAAGAATGGAGAGGCAATCGCAATGGCTAGAAATATGAGGGATGATACAAGAACAGGTTTCGACCTCAGACGGATCCTAATTTCTCTCCTAGCAATGACCTTTATTTCAGATCTTTTCATCTTGCTCGATTTTAAAATAGTAGTCGGTTATCGTTAATCCATCAGGATTTCTGAGCCCAGAATTATTAAGGAACACAGTCTCAATTCTTCCTTGGTTCAATACGAGAGCTCTATTGCAAATCAAGTTCACATGCTCCAAGATGTGGGATGACAAGAGTATCCCAACCCCCTCACCAGCGACCCTCTGCAAATATTTTGCCAACTGAGCCGTCCCGATTGGATCAAGCCCACTAAACGGTTCGTCTAGGAGAAGATACTGTGGATTGTGAAGCATTGTCGTAATCAGTTGAATTCTTTGTTGATTTCCGAGGCTGAGATTCTTTACCTTTACTTGAGAAAATTCAGCCATATTGAACTCTCGAAGCATCTCATGAATTCTCCTGTATAGAATTTCATCAGAGAGCCCCCTCAGCTCTCCAAAGTAAGTGAGATTCTCAAGTACCGTTTCGTTTTGAAACAAGCCGCGCTCTTCAGGCATGTACCCAATTGAATTTTTCACTACGGTACTTCTTGCTCCAGTGCTATCGGAAATAGTGACACGCCCACCGCTCAGAGAGGTGATTCCTAAGATGCAACGCATTGTGGTTGTTTTCCCACTGCCATTTAGGCCCACGAATCCAATTATTTCTCCGCGCTTGATTTCGAAGGAGAGAGCATTAAGAATTTTCTTCGCTCCATAGCTCTTACTTACATCTTCAAGAACCAACATGGTCTTGATTTTCCATTAACCCCTTAGCGAGCGTCCGTAGGTCATTGATCCAAATCCAGCTACCAACGTTGCTCCCACGAGCGCCGCAGGGGTTGCAGCAACAAATAAGGAACCGATGGCAGCTGCATATAATCCAGTTTCAACAATTTTCCAAAACATAGAAGGCTCCTGATTTCAATACTGCCGAATTGCAGTATGCAGAATGTATTCAATCAAGCAGTCTAAATAAATCGGGTACTCCCTATAATTTCTTAGAAGCCGGTCTTTGTATTTCGACGAGCATTGAGGTTTGCGCCCTTTGCCTTAGCCTCTTCAGAAAGTGTTGCGAGTTGAGTTTCAATCTTCTTTGCAACTGATTGATCTGATGAACCAATAATGCGCGCTGCAAGGATTCCGGCATTCTTCGCATTATCAATTCCGACTGTTGCAACAGGAATTCCACCTGGCATCTGAACGATAGAGAGAAGTGAATCCATGCCCTCTAAGTTCTTCAGTGAAACTGGAACACCGATAACGGGAAGAGTTGTAAGGGATGCGACCATTCCTGGAAGATGGGCTGCTCCGCCTGCACCGGCGATAATTACTTTGTAGCCCTTTGCCGCAGCGGACTTAGCAAACTCAACCATCTCCTCTGGCATGCGATGTGCTGAGACGACATCTGCTGTATATGAGATGCCAAATGATTCAAGCGCCTTTGCGGCATCTTCCATTACTGGCCAATCAGAATCTGATCCCATGATGATTGCAACATCGTTACTCATCAATCACTCCGCTCATATAGTCGCGTGCATGCTGGACTTCTTGGGTTAAGTGTAGAAGGTCATCACCACATGCGGTGACGTGGCCAATCTTGCGACCAGGGCGCACATCCTTCTTATATTGATGGAAGTGCAGGCTCGGAGTGCGCGCCATGAGGTGAAGATAAGGGCGATACATATCTGTCTTCTCGCCTGCCAAGATATTTCCCATGACGGCATAAGGATGATTCATCGCAGGGCTACCAAGTGGCAGATCGAGAATCGCGCGTAGATGTTGTTCGAATTGCGAGGTGACAGATCCTTCAATTGACCAGTGGCCCGAATTATGTGGGCGCATTGCAAGTTCATTGATATAGATCTGCTCGCCCTTAATAAACATCTCAACGGCCATCACGCCAACGACACCGACGAGTTGTGCGATTTCAAGGGCAATCTGCTGCGCTTTCTCTGCAACCTGAGATGAAATTTTCTGCGCGGGAGTAATTGTTATCGTGCAGATGCCATCTTCTTGAACTGTCTCAACAGGCGCCCATGATGTTGCTTGCCCATGGGGCGAGCGAGCAACCATCACTGCAATCTCGGTATCAAAATCAATAAGCTCTTCAATAAGTAGCGGTGAGGTGTGGCTCAGAATCTCTTGCAGCTCTTGAGCTGATCCAACCTTCCAGACTCCGCGGCCGTCATAACCACCACTGATTGCTTTCGCAATTACCGGATATGCGCTCACTGAATCGGTAGCCGTTACAACTTGTGATTTCGGGGCTGAAAAATCTCTGAGCTTCTCGCGCATTGCAGCTTTATCTTGCGAATAGATAAAGGCAGATGAAGGTGGATAAACCTTTATGCCTTCCGCTTCAAGACCCTTGATGACAGAGAGCGGAATTAACTCATGCTCGAAGGTAACTACATCGACGGTCTTTGCAAATGCGAGGACCTCATTGATGTTTCTGTAATCACCAATAACGTGGTGAGTGATTTGAGCGCCAGAATCTTGGGAATCTGCGGCAAAGAGCAGGAGATCGATTCCGAGCGCAGTTGCAGGCGCAACCATCATTCGAGCAAGCTGACCTGCGCCGATAACTCCGACTCTAGGAAAGCGATTGTTCACGGAGCTATCGTAGATGAACGACATCCCCCACGGTTATTTCGTTGCCATTTTCGAGCATGAGCCCTCCAGCATTTGAGATATCAATTGCTCGGCTCTTTACGATTTCTCCCCCAGGAAGGGTGACTTCAACATCTCTTCCTAGAGTCACTGATGCAGAGCGGTATTGAGCGAGGAAACTCTGATCGTTCTCCCACATCTCGAGGTTGATCTCAAAGTGATTGATAATCGCAGCAAGGATGGCGTTGCGATCAAGGATTGCAAAATCCTCAATCGCAAGTGAGGTTGCGTTCTCAACGGGCAATTCGCCAACAGTCATTCCGACGTTGATACCAATTCCGATAACAACTCCCTTGGCAGTTGCCTGCGCAATCATTCCTGCAAATTTCTTTTCGCCAATAAGTAAATCATTTGGCCATTTCACACCGACTTGAATCTGTGGATCAAGAGTATGAAGAGCTTCATGAACGCTTACGCCTGCAAGCAAAGTAAGAAACGACCACTCTTCTCTTTCAACTTTAGGTTCGATATAGATTGAGAAAGTGAGTGCAGAGTGAGCTGCCGCTTCAAAGGAGCGATCTAATCTTCCGCGACCATTGGATTGAAATTCACTAGCGAGAATTGTTTTAGGTATTGCACTTGCGCTACTTGCAAGTCCGAATAAATCATCTTGAGTAGAGCCGGTGACTTCAACCACGCTTACTCGCCAGTACCGCGAGATTTCTTGCGATATGCGCTTCTTATCTAGTGGCGCTCTTGGCGCATCAGTACTCACGACTAGTACCTTAAGCGCATGAGCCACGATCTACATACCACCGCGGGAAAAATTGATGACCTCCGCGCTCGAATCGATGAAGCAGTCAATGCCGGATCAGCCCGTGCAATCCAGAAGCAGCATGCGAAGGGCAAGAAGACTGCCCGCGAACGCATTGAGATGCTCGTAGACCCAGATTCATTTACAGAAATTGATGAGTTTGCACGCCATCGCGCACATGGCTTCGGTATGGAAGATAACCGTCCTTATGGCGACGGAGTTGTGATCGGAACTGCGACCGTTGATGGTCGACCAATCGCTCTCTACTCTCAAGACTTCACGGTCTTTGGTGGATCACTCGGCGAAGTTCACGCAGAGAAGATCGTCAAGATTGCAGACTTTGCTCTCAAATCAGGAATTCCACTGATTGGCATCAACGATTCAGGTGGAGCTCGCATTCAAGAGGGCGTTGCATCGCTCAATGGCTACGGAAAGATCTTCCGCCTCAATACTCGCTCATCTGGCGTAATTCCTCAGATCTCTCTCATCCTCGGCCCATGTGCTGGTGGTTCTGCATACTCACCAGCGCTCACCGACTTCACCGTCATGGTGAAGGAGACTTCAAATATGTTCATCACAGGTCCTGATGTAATCAAGACTGTTACCGGTGAAGATGTTGGAATGGAAGAGCTCGGTGGAGCATTCACTCACAACACAAAATCTGGAAATGCGCATTACATGGCAGATTCAGAGGCGGATGCAATTGATTATGTGAAGGCGCTCCTCTCTTACCTTCCTTCAAATAATATGGATGGCTCTCCAGTCTTGCCTCCGACAGAAACATTGGAGAAGAAGGCATCGGACACTGCGCTCAACACTTTGATTCCAGATAGCCCAAATCAGCCATATGACATGAAGGTACTCATCCAAGCAATTGTCGATGAAGGTGAATTCCTTGAAGTTCACTCACTCTACGCACAGAACATTGTTGTTGGCTTTGCTCGCATTGAAGGTCAATCGGTAGGCATCATTGCAAACCAACCTTCACAGCTTGCAGGCACACTCGATATCAACTCATCTGAGAAGGCCGCTCGTTTCCTTCGCTTCTGCGATGCATTTAATATTCCAATTCTTACCCTCGTTGATGTTCCAGGATTTATGCCTGGTACTGAGCAAGAGTGGAACGGCATTATTCGCCGCGGTGCGAAGTTGCTCTATGCCTATGCTGAAGCATCAGTCCCACTTGTCACGCTGATTACACGTAAGGCATACGGCGGAGCATTTATCGTGATGGGATCAAAATATCTCGGTAGCGATATTAACTTCGCATGGCCAAGCGCTGAGATTGCAGTAATGGGTGCACAGGGCGCAGTTAATATCTTGCACCGTAAGGAGATTGCAGAGGCAACTGATGTCGAAGCAACACGCAAGGAGCTTGTCGATGATTACACCGAGAAGTTCTCAAACCCTTACCTTGCTGCAGAGCGTGGAACAATCGATAGCGTTATTGAGCCAGAAGAGTCACGCCAATACATTACAAAGGCATTCCGCACTCTTAAGACAAAGCGCGACATCCTTCCTGCCCGTAAGCACGGAAATATTCCTCTATAAATGAAGTTCACCGTCGCATCAGGCCATCCCAGCGATGAAGAGCTCGTCGCTCTTCACGCTGTATTAGCCAACCGTAAGCCGGTTGATCTCAAGCCAGTCATCAAGCGAAGCGTCTTTGGCCTTCCTCAACTACGTCAGCCACTTCCTCATCAAGTGACTTTCGGCGCACGAAAGTTCGACTAATGCCACGTATCGTCCTTGCATCTCAATCAACGTCTCGAAAGCGCCTCCTAGAAGGTGCTGGCCTTAAGCCAACGATTATTGTGAGCCACGTTGATGAAGAGACTGAATTCTTTAACTCGATGACGCCAGAAGATATGGTCATTGCACTCGCTGTCTCCAAGGCTCATACAGTGCGCGAACAGATTGATTATCCAGCGATCATTATCGGCTGCGACTCAACTTTCGATGTCGATGGCATCTCTTTTGGAAAGCCGGGCATCCCTGAGGTTGCAATCGAACGTGCCAAGAAAATAAGCGGGCGCACTGGTTTGCTCCATACCGGACATTGCATCATTGATACAGCTCAGGGAATTGAGATTGCAGATCGCGTCACTACTAAGGTCACCTTTTCAGATATGACAGATGAAGAGATTGCCGATTACGTCGCATCGGGCGAGCCGCTTCATGTAGCCGGTGGATTTACCCTAGATGGATTTGGATCCCCATTTATCCCAGTTATTGAGGGCGACTACACAAATGTTGTAGGGCTTTCGATGCCATTCCTACTAAAAGCGATGAAACAACTTGGATATTCTTGGCCTCAGGTAAAGGAGATGCAATGAAGCGCGTTCTGATAGCTAACCGAGGTGAAATCGCTCTACGCGTTATTCGCGCATGCAAGGACCACGGGCTTGAATCTGTTGCGATGTACTCTGAAGAAGATCGCGATGCGCTTCATGTGAAGAGCGCAGATTTTGCTTACTCGCTCGAAGGTACAGTTGCTAAAGATACCTACCTCAATATTCCGAAGATTATCGCTCTCGCAAAGACCGCTGGAGCAGATGCTGTTCATCCAGGTTATGGATTTCTCTCAGAGAATGCTGACTTCGCTCAGGCTGTTGTTGATGCCGGACTAATCTGGATTGGCCCATCGCCTGCTGCAATTAGCGCTCTTGGCGATAAGGTCTCTGCTCGACGTATAGCTTTCGCTGCAGGTGCTCCGCTTGTCGCTGGTACTAAAGATCCAGTAGAACATGCAGATGAGGTCGTCGCATTCGCAAAAGAACACGGCCTTCCAGTCGCAATTAAGGCTGCATTTGGTGGCGGTGGACGTGGACTTAAAGTCGCTCGCACACTTGAAGAGATTCCAGAGCTCTACGCCTCAGCAGTACGCGAAGCGATTGCAGGCTTCGGTCGCGGTGAATGTTTTGTTGAGCGCTATCTCGATAAGCCTCGCCACGTAGAGACTCAAGTTCTCGCAGATCAGTTTGGCAACGCAGTTGTCGTTTCAACTCGTGATTGTTCTTTGCAACGTCGCCACCAGAAGTTGGTAGAAGAAGCGCCTGCACCTTTCCTGACAGATGCTCAGAATGAAGAGCTCTATCGCTCATCAAAGGCGATTATGAAGGAAGCGGGATATGTAGGCGCTGGAACATGTGAGTTCCTTATTGGTCTCGATGGAACAATCTCATTCCTTGAGGTCAATACCCGACTTCAGGTTGAACACCCTGTCTCTGAAGAGGTAACAGGAATCGACCTTGTACGTCAGCAGTTCCGCATTGCAATGGGCGAACCGCTCGGATTTGAAGATCCAATCATTCGCGGACACTCGATCGAATTCCGTATCAACGGTGAAGATCCAGGTCGCTCATTCCTTCCTGCACCAGGTCGTATTACTGAGTGGCAGATTCCAACTGGTCCAGGTGTTCGAGTCGATGCAGGTTTCCGCAAGGGAGATGTCATCGGTGGAAACTTCGACTCATTGCTCGCTAAGTTAATTGTTACAGGAGCAACTCGCGAAGAAGCGATTCAACGCTCACGTCGCGCACTTGCAGAGTTTGAGGTTCAGGGACTTGCAACGGCTCTCCCATTCCACCGAGCCATTCTTGAAGATTCAAACTTCACAGATGTATTTAAGGTCTATACAAGTTATATCGAGAATGAATTCGTCAATGAGATCCCGGCCTTTTCATCAGAGACGCTCGAAACTCAGACCAAGGCTGCGGCAGAGAAGCTCGTAGCCGAGGTCAATGGAAAGCGCTTTGAGATCTTGGTCCATGCGCCAGAACCAGTTGTGAAGCGCCACCGCGCAAAGCAGGCCTCATCATCTGGAGCATCAGGTGATGGCCTTGCAAGCCCAATGCAGGGCACTGTAGTCAAGATTGCAGTTGAAGAGGACCAAGCAGTCGAGGCAGGTGATCTCATCATCGTTCTTGAAGCGATGAAGATGGAGCAGCCACTCAACGCTCACAAGAGCGGTGTGATTAAGAACCTTAAGGCAGTTGTAGGCGAGACGGTTTCTAGCGGAACCATTCTCTGTGACATTATTGAGGCATGACTTCAACTGAACTCCTCTACAAAGATCCCATGGCAGCAGCTGCACAGGCTGCATCTGAAATCGCATCACGTACTGGAGTCGCATCGCACGATGTCGCTCTCGTGATGGGCTCTGGCTGGGTCACAGCTTGCGATGCACTTGGCACTCCTGCATATGAGTGCGATGCGCACGAGTTCACAGGTTTTGAAGCGCCAGCCGTAGAAGGTCACTCAGGCAAAGTTCGTTCATATGTCATTGAGCATGAAGGTAAATCAATTCGCGCACTTGTATTCCTTGGTCGCACCCACCTCTACGAGGGCAAGGGCATGGAGCCGGTTGTTCACGGCGTTCGCACTGCGGTAAAGGCAGGGTGCAAGGTCGTCGTTCTCACCAATGCATGTGGCGGAATCAATGCCGGTTATAAAGTTGGCGAACCAGTTCTTATCCGCGATCACATCTCAATGACTGCACAATCTCCACTATCAGGTGCAACATTTGTCGATCTCACAGATCTTTATAGCAAGCGCATCCGTCAGATTGTTAAGAGCGAAGATTCTTCACTTCAGGAAGGCGTCTATGTTCACTGGCGTGGACCTACATATGAGACACCTGCAGAAATCTTGATGATGCGCACAATGGGCGCAGATCTCGTCGGAATGTCTACAGTTCCTGAAGCGATTGCAGCACATGCGATGGGCGCTGAAGTACTTGGAATCTCACTCGTTTCTAATGCGGCCGCTGGAATGACTGGCGAGAAGCTCAACCATGAAGAGGTAATCGCTGCAGGAAAAGCTGCTGCGAGCCGCATGGGCGAATTACTCAAGAACACAATTCCAAAACTCGTTTAATTCATCTCTTACGAGTAATCTGCGATTATGAATGCAGCGCTGATTGAAGAGGTAAAGGCTTGGATTGCAGATGATCCAGATCCCGTTACCTCTGCACACCTTCAAGGACTTCTTGATGCAGGCGATGAAAGAGCACTGACGCCACTCTTTAGCGGCTTCCTCCAATTTGGAACTGCTGGTCTTCGCGGACCAATCGGTGCAGGGCCATCATGTATGAACCGCGCAGTTGTTGGTCGTACCGCTGCAGGTATCGCGCAATATATGAAGGCGCGTGGCATGACCAAGGTTGTGATCGGCCGCGATGCTCGTTACGGATCAGAAGATTACACATTTGAATCTGCAGAGATTCTCAGCGGTGCAGGAATGGATGTTTACATCTTGCCTCGCCCACTGCCAACTCCAGTCCTTGCATTTGCTACATCTCACCTCAAGTGCGATGTAGGCATCATGGTAACTGCAAGCCATAACCCGCCACAAGATAATGGCTACAAGGTTTATATCGGCCCTGAGGCAGATGGAATTGCCTATGCCTCCTCACAGATTATTAATCCAACAGATGGCTTGATTGCAGCAGAGATTGCGAAGATTGATTCGCTGAAGACACTCCCTCGCGGTAAAAATTGGACGATTCTCGGTGAAGATGTCATCACTGAATATATTCAGCGAACTATTAAGTTGGCTCCGCGTCCTGGTGAGATCAAGATTGTCTACACAGCGATGCACGGTGTAGGCACAGAGACAATTCAAAGAGTCTTTAACCATGCAGGTTTTGAAACGTTGATCATCGTTGATGAGCAGTGCACGCCAGATCCAGATTTTCCCACTGTCGCATTTCCAAACCCTGAAGAACCTGGCGCTATTGATTTAGCTCTTGCAAAGGCGCGAGACTTTGGGGCAGATCTCGTTATTGCAAATGATCCCGATGCAGATCGCTGTGCAGCAGCTATCAATGATCCGAAGGTTGGCTGGCGAATGCTCCGAGGCGATGAGCTCGGTGTGATCTTTGGCGAGTGGATTGCTCGCGCACATCCAAAGGGCACGATGGGAAATTCCATCGTCTCCTCCTCTGCACTTCGAAAGATTGCATCGCATTACAATGTTGATTTCAAGGAAGTGCTGACCGGATTTAAGTGGTTGGCAAAGATTGAAGATCTCGCCTACGGCTATGAAGAAGCGATCGGTTACGCCGTTGATTCAGAGACAGTCAACGATAAGGATGGCATCTCTGCCGCCATCTTCTTGGCTCAAATTGCAATGGACCTCAAGCGCGATGGCCTGACCCTTGCCAACCTGCTCGATGATGTCTGGGAGCGTCATGGCTTCCATGGCACTGAACAAATTTCGATTCGAGTTGCCGATATGTCAGCAATTACCCGTCTTCTTGCTGATTTACGTAAGAACCCTCCCGCTGAAATCGCAGGACGTGTAGTCGAATCTATCGATGATCTTGCAGCTCCAACCGATGGGCTGCCACCTACAGATGGTTTGCGAATCTGGCTTGCTGGAGGCGTGCGCATCATCGTTCGCCCTTCAGGAACCGAGGCCAAGATGAAGTGCTACATCGAGGTTATTACAAAGAACGCTGAAGAGTCAGCTGCGCTTCTCAACGATTTACGCGATCCCTTAAAGAAGTTCTTGCAGGGCTAAGCGCCGAAGCGCTCTTTAAATTCATCGAGCATCGCCGCTGCAGCTGATGCACCACTTCGCTTGACGCCAGCATCCATAAATGCCAAGAGCATGTCGAGGTTCTTCACGCCGCCTGCACTCTTAACCTCCATCTTTGAAGAGACAGATGCTCGCATTAATTTCACATCTTCAAGAACTGCGCCAGTTGGAGCAAATCCAGTTGAGGTCTTTACATAATCAGCACCAGATGCCTCTACGAGCTGACAAGCCTTAACAATCTCTTCTTTTGTTAAGTATGCATTCTCAAGAATTACCTTAACTTGATGGCCACCAGCTGCCGCGACAACTGCTGCAAGTTCATCACGAACTTCGTCATACATGCCGGATTTCATCCAGCCAATATTCATCACCACATCAATCTCTGTTGCGCCATCTGCAACAACTTGCTTTGTTTCGAAAACTTTGACAGAGGTTGCTGAGTTTCCATGAGGGAAGCCAACTACCGTGCCAACGTGGACATCGCTTCCACGCAAGATTTCTGCGCAGAATGCAACGTCAGCAGGCTTGCAACAGACAGATGCGACGTCATACTTCAACGCGACGAGGCATCCTTCTCGAACCTCATCACGCGACATATCTGGGCGAAGAAGGGCGTAGTCGATTGTCTTGGCGACCTGCTGAAGTGTGTATTTACTAGTTGCCATCATGGACTCCAATTTCATCGACAAGTTTCTTAAAATTAATATCGTTGCGATCTTTATTGCCGGTCTGCCAGAGTCCAACATCTTGAGTCTCTGGAATGAAATCAAGGGCGCGGTAGCCGGGAAGGCGGCGAACTCCAGTTCCATTACGGCGGCCCTGGAAATACCACCAGAGGTCATCGGTATGGAAGGCGAGCTCTACATAGCGAGCTTCATCAAGGACCTCTGGATGCAGGCTTCCCGCAGGAAAGAGGGTGCCTGCCCCGCTTGTGGCGAGGAGGTCAAAGGTTGGGCCTAAAAGGGCATCTGAGCCCTTCTCCCACGCTGAGAAGGGCTCGAGAGAGCCATCTGAAGCGTAGGTGACGCGATGAACACGGGAGGCGATGATTGAATCTGGGTAGAGGTGATGCTCGAGCATCAGCTGGAGGGTGAGATCTGGAGTCAGGATGAGGTCATCATCGATAACGATGATGGGCATACCTGGGTAGAGCTTGAGGGTCGGTATCAACTTCTTCCCGGGGCCGAGATCTGCACTTTCATTGATGACGATGTATCCCGTTGCTGCGAGATCGCGGATTGATTGTGGAAGTTGCTTCATATCGTCATGGGCAATGTTGAGGATGATCTCAGTTGGTTGAAGTACTTGCTTCTTCAACTCTGGAAGTACAAGGGCAAGCGCATCAAAGCGAGCAGGGTGACTTGTAAGTGAGAGAATGAAATTGAAATCTTTTTCAGCAATGCCAGGGATTTGAAGATTGAGAAGATTCATCTTTGCAAGAATTGCACCTGAATCTTGGCGTGCGCTCTTTGCTACCGCTCTCTGAGATTTCTCTAACTCTCTCTGTGCATTACGAATCTCACTCACCTTACGTCCAATTATCCTGAGTGTACGAATTGAGAATCCGCTTGAAATTAATACGACGAAAAAAGTGAAAACAAGAAGTAAATTATTCATCACTCACCAGCAATCGCTTCATATCCAGGCTTAACAATTCCTTCGATGATTGCTAGGCGTTCTTCAAAAGGAATAAATGCACTCTTCAGTGCATTGATAGTTGCTCGTTGAAGATCTTGATAAGTCCAGTCACACTCCTTGACCATCTCGTACATCTCACGGCTCATCGAGGTTGCAGACATCAATCGGTTATCAGTATTGATTGTGACTCGAAAACGAAGCTTCGATAACTTTGCAAGTGGATGTTCTGCAAAAGAAGCAGCAACACCTGTCTGGATATTTGATGATGGGCACATCTCCAATGGGATGCGGCGATCGCGAACATATGATGCAAGGCGCCCTAAACGTGGTGGAGTGTGGTTAAAGTCGATGTCATCTGCGATGCGAACTCCGTGGCCTAGGCGCTCTGCGCCGCAGATCTGAATTGCCTCCCAGATTGATGGAAGTCCATAGGCCTCACCTGCGTGAATCGTAAAGTGGGCATTCTCTTTACGTAAATATTCAAAGGTGTCGAGCTGATCACTTGGTGGAAAACCATCTTCAGGACCGGCAATATCAAAGCCTACGACGCCTTTATCGCGATACTTCACAGCTAACTCTGCAACCTCTTGTGAACGGTCATTCTGACGCATTCCACAGAGAAGAGAGAAGATGCGAATCGTGTTGCCTTCGCTCTTAGCCTCTTTCTCGCCCTCACGGAAACCTTCAAGGATTGCTTCGATGATTTCGCTGAGAGATAAGCCCTTCTCCGTCAGCAACTCTGGCGCCATGCGAACCTCTGCATAGACAACGCCATCGCGAGCAAGATCAACTGCACATTCGCGAGCAACGCGGACGATATCTTCCTTGCGCTGCATAACTGCAACAGTGTGAGCGAAGGTTTCTAAGTAGAGAACTAGAGAGCCTGAATCACATGATGCGCGGAACCACTCTGCAAGTTCTACCGGATCAGTTGTAGGAAGTGCGTGGCCAATCTCATTTGCAATCTCAATGATCGTCTCAGGGCGAAGCCCTCCATCGAGGTGATCGTGCAGCAACGCCTTTGGAAGACGCTTGACCTGTGCCTCACTTGGCTTCTTTAAGAGATCTGGATTTAGAACGCTCATCCTTCAATCCTTTCAAGGATTAATGGAAGGCGATTAACCGTTCCATTTTCAACAATCGATACAGCGCCTTCGAGAATTTCAAGTGCGCGTTCAAAACGTGGAGCTTCATCTGTGTGAAGAGTGAAGAGCGGTGCGCCCGCCTCAATGTAATCGCCAGGCTTTGCATGCATCTCGATTCCGGCACCTGCCTGAACCTTCTCGCCCTGCTTCGAGCGACCCGCACCTAAACGCCAAGCAGATACGCCGACCTTCATCGCATCCATTGTGGTGATGATTCCGCTATTGGTTGCCTTAACAATATGTTGCTCACGAGCAACTGGAAGAGCCGCATCAGGATCTCCACCTTGCGCTGCAACCATGCGGCGCCAGTGATCCATTGCGCTTCCATCTTTCAGCGCATCTGCCGGATCTTTTCCAATGATTCCTGCAGCATCAATCATTTCGCGTGCAAGCAAGATGGTGAGCTCGACAACATCTGCCGGTCCCCCACCTGCAAGAACCTCAACAGATTCACGGACTTCAAGTGCATTTCCTGCAGTAAGTCCAAGTGGAACATCCATTGCTGTGACAAGTGCGCGCATCTTCAGGCCTGCATCGACGCCAAGTTGAACCATTGTGCGAGCTAGTTCTGATGCCTTCTTTGGATCTGACATAAATGCGCCAGAGCCTGTCTTCACATCGAGAACAAGGGCAGATGTGCCCTCAGCGATCTTCTTACTCATAATCGATGAGGCAATCAGCGGAATTGCTTCAACTGTTGCAGTTACATCGCGAAGTGCGTAGAGCTTCTTATCAGCAGGGGCAAGTCCGGCACCTGCTGCACAGATAACTGCGCCGGTATCTTTAAGAACTTGAAGCATCTCTTCATTTGAAAGAGATGCGCGCCATCCTGGGATTGACTCCATCTTGTCGAGAGTGCCACCAGTATGTCCGAGTCCACGACCAGAAAGTTGAGGAACGGCTCCGCCACATGCTGCCACGAGTGGCGCCAAAGGAAGAGTGATCTTGTCGCCGACTCCACCTGTTGAATGCTTATCTGCCGTCTTACGATCGAGAGCTGACCAATTCATTCGCTCGCCGGTATTGATCATCGCTGTGGTCCAGCGAGAGATCTCACGAGAGTTCATTCCATTGAGCAAGATCGCCATTGCAAGTGCCGACATCTGCTCATCTGCAACAACGCCACGTGTGTAGGCATCGATGACCCAATCGATCTGAGGATCTGTAAGTTCGTGCTTATCGCGCTTTGCTGCGATTACCTCTACAGCTGCAAATGGTTCAATCATGAGAGTCGGCTCCTTGCTCGCCCGAAATCGCGTTGCTAATTCGGGTATCGATTTCTTCAGGCCCAAAGGCCCAAGGTAATAAATCATTAAGGGTCTTAACGCCTTCATCTGTCATCATTTGAAGCTTTGAACCACCATGCTCCTGTAAGAGTTGGCGACAACGACCACAAGGCATCAGTGCATTTCCAGCGACATCGACACATGCAAATGCAATGAGGCGCCCTCCACCTGATGCAATAAGTGAAGAGACCAGTCCACACTCCGCACAGAGAGTGAGTCCATAACTTGCATTCTCTACATTGCACCCCGTAATGATTCGACCATCATCAACAAGTGCGGCAACTCCGACTGGGAACTTTGAGTACGGCGCATATGCCTTCTTCATCGCACCCAGCGCTTCATCGCGCAAGAGCTGCCAATTGATTTCCATTAGTGGGAACCGCCCCCACGCTTATAGGCAACTCCATCTGCCGCAGGCGCTCTGACTTTTCCAACAAAGCCTGAGACGGCGATGATTGTTGCAATATATGGAGCCATCAACATGAATTCAGATGGGATAGGTGTCCCGGTAATCGTGAGTAAGCCCTGCAAGTTATCTGCAAATCCGAAGATCAGCGCTGCAGCAACTGCTCCAAGAGGGCTCCATCGACCGAAGATCAACGCGGCGAGAGCGATAAAGCCCTTACCTGCAGTCATTTCCTTGCTAAATGAACCGACTGCGCCCAATGTGAAGAATGCGCCGCCGAGACCTGCAACGGCTCCTGCGATGATGACATTCTTAAATCGGATCTTATTCACATCGATACCGACCGATTCGGCAGCTGTTGGATGTTCACCGACAGCGCGAGTGCGAAGCCCCCACTTGCTCTTAAAGAGAGCGATATGAATTACGGCAACAACGACATACATTAAGTAGACGATGATGCTCTGGCTAAAGAAGATTGGGCCGAGCACTGGAATCTTTGAGAGGAATGGAATCTCAATCGGCGTAAAGGCAATCGCTGAGTTCCATGTTGATTGGTATGGGATGAGCAACTTCTTGTAGAGGAAGTTGGTCAAGCCAATCACGAGAACGTTGAGAACGAATCCCAGAACAACCTGATCGATTCCATACTTAATTGCAAAGATGGCAAGGAGTAATGAGATGAGCGCTCCTGCGACAGGTGCGAAGGCAAGGCCTATCCAATTGTTATGGAAGAGCGAAGCGAGTACTCCCGATGCAAATGCTCCTGCTAGGAGCTGGCCTTCAATTGCAATATTGATAACGCCAGAGCGCTCAGAGAGCACGCCAGCCATTGCACCAAAGATCAATGGGACTGAGAGAAGGAGCGCACCTTGAAGAAGGCCGGTAAATGGAATGAACTTTCCCGCTGCTGCCCAGCTGAGGAATGACATCAAGAAAGATGCACCGAAAATTCCACTTGCAAGTCGAATTGTCTTACGCGCTTTAAATTGAAGCGCCGCAACTGCTACAGCTGCAAGGCTGATGAGTGAGAAGGCAAGTGATCCTGACTTGGAATTAAGAATCCACTCTTTGAGCAGAACCCATTCGTTACCAAGTACGAAGCTGTAAGTAACTGGCTGGCCTTGCTTGGGAAGAATTGCAAAGACGATAAGTCCAAAGAGACCGAGGCCACCCATGGTGATAATTCCACGGCGTCGACGACGTTCTGGCGCAGAGAGTGTGCGAACTTCTTGGATAGTCATTAGCCGTTCCATCCCTTCGAGGCGACCGCTTGGCCAGCTTCAACGCTCTTCAATCTAAAGATCGCCTTAATGAGAGCAGGTGCTGCGATAAAGAGAACTACGAGCGCCTGAATCACGAGAACGAGATCCAAAGGTGTATCTGTACTTGCCTGCATCGTTAATCCACCAGCGCGAAGTGCGCCGAAGAGAAGAGCTGCAAAGACTGTTCCGATAGGAGTGCCGCGACCGAGAAGTGCCACCGTGATTGCATCGAATCCAAAACTTCCGCCAACGCCCGCAGTCATTGCTGGCTCTGATCCAAGAATTTGAACTGCACCACCAAGGCCAGCAAGTGCTCCGGCGATAAACATAACTGTTGTGGTCGAGCGACCTACAGAAATTCCGGCGGTACGAGATGCAGATGCATTTGCACCCACTGCGCGGAATTTAAATCCCCATGTGCTGCGGTTGAGAAGCCACCAGACTGCCCCGGCGCCAAGGAGAGCGACGATGAATCCGAGATTTGCACGGAGCTCACTTCCAAAGAGATGTGGAAGGCGCGCACTTGTATGTACTTCAGGTGCCAAAGGATCTTGGCGCCCTGGGCGAAGGAATGCGCTTGTACTGAGCAACCAGAGCAAGAAATATCCCGCAACATAGTTGAGCATGATGGTGACGATTACTTCGTGAGCACCAGTGCGCGCTTTCAGGAATCCAACAAACCCGCCGTAGAGGCCAGCGCAGACCATTGCTGCAGCAATTGCTGCAATCGCATGGATGATAATCGGCATCTCAAAGTGGAATCCAACGTAGCTGGCGCCAATTGCTCCGGCGATGAATTGACCTTGAGCACCGATATTGAAGAGGCCAGCTTTAAAGGCAAGTGCGACTGAGAGACCAGTAAGAATCAGAGGTGAAGCTGCAACTAGTGTTTCTGAGAGCGGATAGAAACCATGAAGTAGGCCTGCATCGGTGAGCTGAGAGTCAAAGATGGATCCGCGGAAGAGCGCCCAATATGCGCTGCCTGCAGTAGAGAAGGCCTTCGCCAACATTGAGAGAGGTGATGACTTCAGCGCAAGTACCTTCGAGTCAGAGAATGCAACGAGCAATCCGCTAACAAAGAGCGCCATCGCAAATGCGAGGAGCGGAAGGGTGAGCTTCTTCAGGAATTTCATTTCTTCACACCTGCCATCAATAGACCTAACTCTTCGCGAGATGTATCTGCTGGAACGATTGCAATAAATTCTCCGCGGTACATCACTGCGATTCGGTCTGCGAGTGCATATACCTCATCGAGCTCTGTGCTGAAGAGGAGTACTCCTCTACCTGAATCGCGTTCAGCAATGATGCGCTCATGTACAAATTCAATTGAGCCCACATCAAGCCCACGTGTTGGCTGAGATGCAACAACGAGCTTTACCGGGCGTGAAAGTTCGCGAGCAAGAACAACTTTCTGCTTATTTCCACCCGATAGAGAGGATGCAGAATCCTTTGCAGATTGGGCGCGAATATCGAATTCAACAACGCGCTTTGATGCATTCTCTGCAACTGCGCTCTGTGAAATGACAGGACCTTTTGCAAAAGGTGGGAGATCATGGAGATCAAGAATGAGATTCTCTTCGATGCTAAAGGAGGAGATAAGGCCATCTTCTTCGCGTGACTCTGGAACAAATGCGATTCCTGCATGGAGCGCTTCGCGGACTTTGCCCTTATGGATTTCATGGCCATCGAGCGAGATGGTGCCATCGACGTGTTCTTGAAGACCGACCACTGCTTCTGCCAACTCCGATTGTCCATTGCCCTGAACTCCGGCAACTGCGAGAACTTCACCGGCACGAAGTTCGAAGGAGACATCCTTAACAAGTGTGCGCCCCGTGTGATCATGAATGCTGAGGTGATCCACTTTAAGCAGAACATCGCCAAACTTTGGCGCCGACTTATTCACATCGAGTGAGACAGGGCGACCCACCATAAGTGAGGCAAGCTCTTCTTGGCTCGCTGTTGGTGATGCTGTTCCTACAACTGCACCTCGACGAATAATCGTAATTTTATCTGCAGCCTCGCGTACCTCACGGAGCTTGTGGGTAATGAAGACAATCGCTGTGCCTTGATCGCGAAGCTTCTTCATATTGCGAAGGAGTTCATCAGTCTCTTGCGGAGTAAGCACGGCA
>CANGLK010000022.1 GCA_947454735.1 Candidatus Nanopelagicaceae bacterium | reverse complement strand
GCCTTCTCTGCATATCCACCTGAAGAAGCACTGGCGAGATATCGCTTGCCTTCGAATGTTCCGACAACTTCAAGACCAGGAATGAGAGGAAGAGTCTGTTGTGAAAGGTAGCTATTTTCAGTCTGATGAGTATCGGCATAGTTGATTCCGATAGCAGTGACATCGAGGAGAACTTCACCTGGTCCGGGAGTTGGATCAGGAAGCTCTACTAGCTTCATTACTTCAGGGCCACCGAACTCAGATATCTGAATAGCTTTCATGCCTGAATACTAGGCAAAGTGAGTGGATTTATCGCAATGTGGTGCGGTTGCCTATAAGAAATGTAACAACTGAGCTCGTGGAGGCGAGCACTCCAGCATTGGTCGGAGTGAGGCGGGCAGAAAGCGTTACATATCCTCTAGCGGCCGGCTTCCAGGTACACGTTGAAACAAATGAGATGTTGAGAACTGCAGCGCAGCCAGGGATGACTTTCCCGTTTGCAAAGAACTTTGCCTTACCCGCTACCGATCCCGTGGCAAGCAAGGTGATGACTGTTCGGTAAACCGCAGTTGTTCCACCACCGGATTTGGACAGAGCGACAGTCGAAGTCGGCGCGTTGAGGGAGAGATTCTTGTTATAGGCCAATGATCCAACTGTTCCCGGTGATGGCGTTGCGTACATAATTTCTGAACCATATGCATCAGAAATTACTTCGCACCCAGGTGGTTGAAGCGCAGTTGTGCTTGCAATATCGAGATCAGATGTGGTGTCGCTTGATTGCACTGTGTATGTATAGGAAAGGAATTTTGTACCCGAACCTGATGCATATGTTGCATTCTGCTGCGAGGATTGAGATCTCAGCGCGATATGTCCGCCGCATCCCTGAGTCACATTCCCTGTAAATTCAACAGTAACTGTAAGTGTGTCACCGGTGACGTAATTTCCATTTGCATTGGGAGAGGTTACGTTTACAACTTTTGTAGCGTTAAAGTTTATATTTTTATTATATGCAAGTGAACCAGCTTGGATAGATAACCATGTGGTTATATAGAGATAGGCAGCTATCCCATCTGTTCCCGTGATACTTCCGCCATTGAGTGCGATTGAAGCGGCCGAAGGGGTAGTTAAATCAGCAGCAGTTTGGCCGGCAGTAACGGTGTACCTAAAGGTAAGAACTGGAGTACCACTTCCAGAAATATAAGTTGCGGTGCCGTCGGTACTTCCCGTCTCAAGCGGTAGATACGGAGATCCGGTGACTGTGACTGTATCTGAGAGCGTTACCTGAATATCAATCGTATTTCCATTGAAATACTCACCATTTGCATTGGGTGAAGTTACATTTGTAACTGTTACAAGGACTTTCGTGTAAACAATAATGATGATTCCTGAAGAGCCAGCAGCGCCAGCTCTCTGCGCGTTACTTGAAGTTGCTCTCCATCCGCCACCGCCACCGCCAGAACCTGTATTGGCTGCGCCTGTAGTCGGTTGCACTCCAGCACCACCGCCACCATTTCCACCAACAGAATTTCCTCCGGCACCACCAAATCCATCGGTCTCACTTGAGTTTGTACTTGGAGTTCCGCCGCCACCGCCGCCACCGCCAAAGTAAAGAGTTCCACCAATTAAAGTTGTGGGAGTGGCATTTCCGCCCGCGCCACCTGTTCCACCTTGGCCACCAATATCTACACCGGGATTTCCATTCGTACCAGAACCACCGCCACCACCGCCGCCATCCCACACACTTGCGCCACCAAGATATGTTCCATTTCCACCGCCATCGCCTGACATATCATCTTGAGCGTAGGTACCGGTTGATCCACCACCACCTTCTCCATAGCGTGCTGTGATAGTTGATCCATTGTAGGTAAGTGTTGTGCTACTTCCATTTAATCCTGAAGTTCCTGCGGCACCAGCAGAGCCACCGGTACCTACAGTGAGAGAAATATCTAAACCCGGAATTACCGACAAAGTGCTTGTTGCAACTGCACCACCTGCTCCACCACCGCCGCCACCAAACCAAGAGGCCGTTGTTGGATCTGCACCACCGCCGCCACCGCCGCCACCAACCATGAAGTATTGGATTGAGCTAACTCCCGTCGGAACTGTCCAAGTGCATCCACTTGCTGTGAGCACTTTTGCATACCGGGTTGAACCGGAAACTGTTCCCGTCACCACAGAACAAGTTGTGGCATGTGATGGGGAGATTGAAACTATTTGAGATGCAATGAAGATAAAGGTCGCTACCCACGACTTCATCCCACGCCTCATATGAAGAGTTTATCTGCCTTGCGCTCTACAGAGAAAGCCAAGCCAGAGCCATTGATCAGTATGGCGTCAATCGAGGTAGAAGTAGGCTTGCTTGGTGCAGAGGTATAAGCCCATGACGAGAGCGGTCATACTCTTTATCGGAGTGAAAATTCTCTTCCTAGGCAGCTTATTAGGGGCTTCGAAGGTCAAAGGAATTAAATATTTCTCTTCCTTTTATCGATGGGATGCGCAGTGGTATCAGCGGATCGCTGAATCAGGGTATGGACATATCATCCATACTTCTGATGGACGTAAGTTATCTGACTACGCCTTCTTCCCTCTCTATCCAATAACCGAACGCATCTTTCATCAACTCACCGGATTTTCATACATAATAAGTGGAATCCTGATCTCTCTTGTAGCCTCAATCTTTGCAGCGGTCGCGATATTTAAAATCGTAAGCAATCTTTACTCCGACTCAATCGGATACCTCACCGTCTTCTTATGGGGAGTACTCCCAATTAGTTTTGTCACAACACTTGCATATAGTGAGGCGCTCTTCGCCGCCTTGGCAGCGTGGTCTCTTCTCTTCTGCATTCGAAAAAATTGGCTACGCGCTTCGATGTTTGCCGCCCTTGCTGGCCTCACGCGACCAACAGGTTTAGCTGTAGCAATTGCAGTAATTTCTTCGGCCTTGATTCAGATACGAGAAGAGAGAAAGAATTTGCGGGCATGGATAGCCATCTGTATTGCGCCACTCGGTTGGATCGCTTACATGCTTTTCGTTTCGATCTCAGTGGGTGCATGGAATGGCTACTCAATTGTTACTCGAAATTGGGGAAACACAATTGATGGAGGCTGGGCCTTCCTCAATTGGATCTGGAACTTTCTCTCTTCAGGAAATCCATTAATCGGGGTTGCGATTATCGCGGCCCTCATTCTCTTAGCTATGCAGATCTACTTCTTAACCAAGCTAAAGCCACCAATTTCGATAATGGTATTCACTCTTTCAGTATTAGTTCTTGCGTTTATCACCTCTGGATATTTTGGATCCAAACCTCGCTACCTCTTGCCGCTCTTCCCTTTACTAATCCCACCTGCATTCAAAATCGACAGCTTCAGTAGAAGAGTGAAAGCTACTTTCTTAATATTATTTACCGTGATTTCAGCGATTCTCAGCGCGCTCTGGCTCACCGGATCAGGACCACTTTAAATAACTCATGCAATATGCTCCTTCCATGGAACTCACTACATTTCTCTGGTTTGACGGTCGAGCACGCGAAGCCGCAACTTTCTACACAAACCTCTTTCCCAATAGCGAAGTTGAAGGCAATTGGGTTGCACCGGCAGAGACTCCCAGCAATGAACAAGGCTCAGAGGTACTTGTGAATTTCTCTATCTTCGGCCGACCATTTATTGCTCTTAACGGTGGCCCGATGTATAAATTCTCCGAGGCAATCTCTTTCCAAATCCCTTGTTCCAATCAAGATGAGATTGATAAGTATTGGAACGCTTTGACTGCAGATGGCGGAGAAGAAGGTCGTTGCGGTTGGCTTAAAGATAAATTCGGAGTCTCTTGGCAGGTAGTTTCAGGCGAGATGGGCAAGTACCTCGGTGGTTCAGATCCTGAAGGGGCACAGCGCGCAACGCAGGCGATGCTTCAGATGACGAAGATCGATCTTGCCGCAATAGAAGCTGCGTATAACGGAAAATAATTTCCCTATTTTCCAAAGTCTTTTAAGAGTTCAGAACAGGCGTCAGTAAATTTCTTCGGCGGGTAAAACTTTGAACCGTTAGCGCTTTACAGTTCTAGTACCTACGACAGCTTGTATAAAAGCTGAAGTTGATGAGGAGATTCCAGCCGAAGATGGCACCAAAGTGGCGTACAGAGTGACCGATCCGCGCGTGGTTGGACGCCAGTTGCAGGTAGCTGACAGGCTCACGCTGAGTATATTGATACAGCCAGGAATCTTTTTTCCATTTTGATAGTAAGTAACTTTTCCATCTGTGCCAGCTACGCCTAGCGTTGCAGTAACAGATGACGAGGTGCGATAAGTATTGCTGAAGGATGCCGAGATGCTGATGGAAGAAGCACTTGGCGGAGCGCCAAATTTAATAACAATCAGTCCGGAACCACCATTGCCACCAGCTACCGCTGGTCCGGTGTAATTTGCACCGCCTCCACCGCTTCCTGTATTTGCGATACCTGCAGCTCCAGCCCCAACATGGCTTGGGCCACCGCCGCCACCGCCGCCTGCTCCACCGCCACCATTTGGAGTGGCACCGTCATTTCCGCCGCCGCCGCCACCACCGGCGATATACCCACCTGACGTTGCAGAAACCCAACCAGTAATAGCTGTCATACCTGAACTGATTGCCGACAACCAAGAAGAGACTGCATTAGTTCCACTACCACCCGCAGATGGGACGCCTAATGTTGAAGCTGCAACACTTGCGCCGGCACTACCGGCACCACCACCACCGCTACCTGCTTGAGTTCCTGTCGTTGGCCCGGTAAAAGATCCACCAGCATTTCCATAACGAGTAGCTATTCCGTAAGCCGACTTCACAGATGCACCAACGGCACCGTTTCTTGTACCTTCGCTACCACCACCGCCACTACCACCGCTGCTATTACTACTTGAACTGAAAGAGGCGCCAGCGCCGCCTCCATTTGCAACAACACCAATTGAACTTCCAACCCATGAGTTTGATCCAGAGGTAGAAATTGCACTTGTTGAACTTCCGTCTCCTGTACCACCTGCTCCCACTGATACTGAAATGGAAGTTGAAGGTGTTACTGAATAACCAGTTGCTACTGCGACTTCACCAGCTCCACCGCCACCTGCAAATGCATAGTTTCCACCAGCTCCACCGCCACCAATAATGAGTAGGTCAAGTGATGTAACTGCTGCTGGAACAGTAAATGCATTCGAACCAGTAGCCGTAAATGCGACATAACAAGTCGATCCAGATTTGACCACAACAACACCTGTCGAGGAAGTAACGGTGATCGCGCACGAACCGGTGCCCGCAGTTGCTGCTTGTGACGCAGGCGCAGAAAAAAGTGAGAGGAGAAGCCCGCTGAGTGAGGCAATTGCAGTCAGGCGTTTCATTGGTGGATTTTAATTGGCAGAGAACCGGCGAGCAAGACGAACTAAATCTAAACCAGGGTTCTAGTAGAAGTGGAGCTCAGCATTCTAATCATCGAGTAGTGCTCAAGAGGAGGCAGAAGGCTGCCTTGCTAGACTCACCCAATGTATCTACCAACGTTGAAGCGCTCTTGGGGTCGCTTGCCGTTGCTTGCATCATTGATTGTCACTTTGGCTCTGCCACCATTCTTTGCTTCTCCCGCAACTGCCGCTGACGTAACCACCGGTCTTGTTGCGTATTGGAACTTTGAAAACGGTTCAACCCTTGGAACCCCGATCTACGGTTCACTCAACCTCACCAATGTCGGTTCGCCTGCTTACACGGCTACTGGTGGAAACAATTCCAGCAAGGGGCTTTCTCTCAATGGAGGCTCTTACCTTGAGGCAACTTCATATCCAACATCCCTTAACGGAAATAACCCGTACACGATGGCTGCCTGGTTTAAAACTACAGCAGGAAACCTAGGAGGCATTCTTGGATATGGATCCACTGGGGGATGCCTTGGAAATAACTTGCGACTCGGTGGCGCTACAAGTCTCTATGTCTATTGGTACGGCTGCGATTATTCATCTAGCACGGTGGCCAATTTTGTAAATTCCTGGCATCACGTTGCTGTTACCTATGACGGCACAACGCTGAAGTTTTATTATGATGGTGTTTATCTCAACAGCGGAACCGGCAACACTCGTGCGACGACTGGAACTAGTTTCTTTCTAGGCAAGACAGTTAATGACGTTGCATTCTCTGGCGTTCTCGATGATGTTGCCATCTACACCAGAGCGCTTTCAGCAGCTGATGTCGCAGATCTCAAAGCTGGCGCTTTGAACTTTAACTCTTCAACCACGGTTTCGCTAAGTGTTTCTGGAAATCCAGATAAAGCTGTGCTGAGACAGCCGTTGACCCTTACCGCTGTCTCTAGTATTGCTGGCAGAGTAACTTTTAAAAGTAATGGAAAATCAATTGGTGGTTGTGTTGGTATGAGCACAGTTTCACTGACTGCAAACTGCTCGTGGAAGCCTTCAGTGAAAGGACCTAGCAGGCTCACTGCCCTGATCGTTCCTACCGAATCTGCGACCAATGCTTCTGCGATATCCGGCACCTATTGGATTAATGTGATTCCGAGAAGTGGCTTGCGCGGCTAAAACTCCAGAAATCGCAACCTACTGATTGAAACTCACCCAGTCATCGACTGGAAGTGAGGATTTCTTCAGAGCCACTTACGCTCATAAGTGGGTTGTGAGGGACTCGAACCCCCGACCCGGTGATTAAGAGTCACCTGCTCTACCAACTGAGCTAACAACCCATTTAAGCGCGGGAACGCTTAAATGCAGAGCAGAACATACCAGTTCCTGAAGGCAACTTTGACCATTCCATCTGCCAGTGAAGGAGTTGAGAATGATCGTTGAGAGGCCATGATTAAGCCATGTCACGAGCTATCTCAAAGTGGGAAATCCGCATTACAACCTTGCTTATTGCCGGTGCAATGGCGGCGCCCCTAGCCCCGGCAAGCGCTGCAGAACAGAAGGCTTCAGTTGTACTTGAGACTTTATTGGTGAAAGGTCGTGCACCTAAAACGGGTTATGACCGGAACTCTTTCGGTGGATGGGCCGATCTCGATAACGATTCTTGCCACACCCGTGATGAGATTTTGATGCGTGATTTGCAATCAGTGACATTTGATCCAAATGAAAGTTGTCAGGTCCAGACAGGTACTTTTATTGATCCCTACTCGGGAACTCGTATCGATTTCCTGCAAGGAAGAGGAACCAGCAATCTTGTTCAGATTGATCATGTCGTGGCTGTATCGGATGCCTGGCAGAAGGGCGCATTCAAATGGGGGAGTGCAACCAAAATTTCCTTCTATAACGATCCACTCAATTTGTTAGCTGTACAAGGTCGCCTTAATTCTCAGAAGGGCGATGGAGATGCGGCAACATGGCTCCCAGCGCTAAAGAGCTACCGATGCGCCTATGTTGCTCGTCAGATTGCTGTTAAAGCGAAGTACGCAATCTGGGTAACCACTGCAGAGAAATCTGCGATGAAAACAATTCTTGCCAAATGCCCTGGGCAATTACTCCCTAAGGGTTAAAGCGCATCTCCGCCGCGCTCGCCTGTGCGAATGCGGATTACTTGCTCAACGTTAGTCACCCAAAGCTTTCCATCACCGATTGATCCGGTATTTGCTGCAGTAACGATTGTGTCGATGATTGATTGTGCATCAGCATCATCTACCAATACTTCAATGCGCACCTTTGGAATGAAGTCGACTGTGTATTCAGCGCCACGATAGATCTCTGTGTGGCCCTTCTGGCGGCCAAAGCCACGCGTCTCTGAGACAGTCATGCCGGCAACGCCAGCTGCCTGTAGGGCTACCTTGATGTCATCGACCTTTGCAGGCTTCACGATTGCGGTTATGAGCTTCATATTTTCCTTCAATCTCTTCTCTTGGCTCGCTTAGTAGCGATTGGAATTTCCTGTGATGTCGTATGCAGATTCTGCGTGGAATGTTGTGTCGAGGCCGTTGAGTTCATCATCGCGGAACGCTCTGAAGCCAATTGTCTTCTGGATAATCGTTGCAATCAACCAAGTGGCAGAGAATGAGAATGCCGCTACAACCACGACAGCAATGAACTGGTGACCGAACTGAGTTGCACCACCGCTAAAGAAGAGACCATCTGCGCCAGCGGCATTTGCTGTCAGAGTTGCAAGCAATCCGATAGCGAGCATTCCGAGGATTCCGCCTACACCGTGAACGCCGACAACATCGAGTGAATCGTCATAGCCATACTTGTACTTGCGTGTGACCGCCCATGCAGATGCGACACCTGCAACAAGTCCAAGAATCAGAGCGCCGAGTGGATTGATGTAGCCGCACGCTGGAGTAATTGCCACAGCTCCGGCAACCGCACCTGATGCAACTCCGAGCGTGGTTGCCTTTCCATCGCGGTACTTCTCAAATGCCATCCATGTCATCGATGCCGCCGCCGTTGCTATCTGTGTGTTGATCATTGCGGTTGCTGCAAGGTGTCCTGCAGAGAGTGCAGAACCTGCGTTAAATCCGAACCAACCAAACCAGAGAGCACCGGCGCCAAGGAGAACAAGTGGCATGTTATGTGGGCGCATTGGATCTTTCTTAAAGCCATCGCGCTTTCCTAGAACGAGGGCAAGAGCAAGAGCCGCAGCGCCAGAGTTAATCTCCACAACTAGACCACCAGCGAAATCGAGTGCATGAAGTCGATCGACAATCCAGCCACCTTCTCCATTTTGAGAGGCGAATACCCAGTGGCAGATTGGCAGGTAAACCAAAGTGATCCAGATTGCGACGAATGCCACCCATGAACCAAACTTTGCACGGTCTGCGATAGCGCCCGAAAGAAGCGCAACGGTGATGATTGCAAAAGTCATCTGGAACATAACAAAGGCAAGTGTTGGAATCTCATGACCTTCAGCGCCAACTACTTGATCTAGAGTTCCTTTGAGGCCGAGGTATTCAAAGCCACCAATGATTCCGCCCTTTGAAGTTCCGAAGGCGAATGAATAACCGTAGAGAACCCAGATGATTGATGTAACGCCCATTGCAGCAAATGACATCATCATCATATTAAGAGCAGATTTTGCGCGGACCATTCCGCCATAGAACAAGGCGAGCGCTGGAGTCATGAAGAGAACTAGCGCCCCGCTCATTAATACCCAAGCTGTATCTCCGGCATTGATAGCGTGCATAAGTTTCTCCGTAACTTATTACTTACCTAATTTGTTGGTGAATTACTTTGTTGCCTGGTAACGATCGTAAGAAGCTTGAATTTCCTTCTCGGCATCATCGTGGCCAACCCAATCGCCACCGATAACTTCCTTACCTGGCTCGAGAGTCTTGTAGACCTCAAAGAAGTGCTTGATCTCATCGAGTTCGTAGACAGGAAGATCGCCGATGTCCTTGATTGCAGCCTTACGAATATCTCCAGCGGCAACGCAGAGGAGCTTGTCGTCTCCGCCCTTCTCATCAGTCATGCGTAACATCGCTACAGCGCGAGCTGAAACAACGCATCCTGGAAAAGTTGGCTCATCGAGCATTACGAGGGCATCGAGTGGATCGCCATCGTTTGAGAGTGTGTTCTTTACAAAACCATAGTCATGGGGAAAGCGAGTAGCTGTGAAGAGCATGCGATCGAGGCGGACCTCATGAGTCTCGTGATTGATCTCGTACTTGTTACGTGAGCCTGCTGGAATTTCAACAACAACGTCGAAGATCATTCTGCGCTACTTTCTCTAAACCTCACTACAAAATATGTAAGGGGAAAACTTGGGGTGAACGACGGGGCTCGAACCCGCGACATCTCGGACCACAACCGAGTGCTCTACCAGCTGAGCTACGCCCACCATGTGCTGTGCAGGGCGTTACTTTACCCGCCAAGGCCCGAAATTAAGAAACCGGTTACGCGCTACAGGCTTAGCGGCAGGCTTATCGCTGAAAACTGCGCTGCGGTAGTACTTCAACTCTTCAATAGAGTCACGAATATCGCCAAGGGCGCGATGGTTGCCAGTCTTGGCAGGGGCTGCAAAGTAGGCCTTCGGATACCATCGTCGGGACAACTCTTTAATCGTCGAGACATCAATAGTTCGGTAGTGCAAGAACTCTGCAAGGGTCTTCATATCGCGGGCAATGAAGTTGCGATCGACGGAGACTGAATTTCCTGCAAGTGGTGATTTACCAGCGATGACTCCGACCGAATTGAGATAGGTCATGATCTTTGCCTCTGCTTCAGCGACGGTGATGCCCTGAGGGATCTCATTGATCAGCCCAGAAGAGGTATGCATATTTCTGACGAAGTCATTCATCGCCTCGAGCTGACCATCGGTTGCATGGATGACAAGGTCAATGCCTTCGCCGATGATGTTGAGCTCTGAATCGGTGACGAGGACGGCAATCTCTACGAGAGCATCGCTTTCGAGGGATAAGCCGGTCATTTCACAGTCAATCCATACGAGATGGGGGAGTTCTGCAGCCATGGGGCGAGCGTACTGGCTGAACGGAGGTTTCAACTCTCGTTCACCTTCCGTTCACCAAGTATCCGTGCGTTTTTTCGGGGTTAGGTGAAGTATTCGACCCATGTCGACAACCCTGGATGCGGGCCACGTTCCTGCGCCTCGAGAATTAACGACCAATCCCCGTACCTCCGACAAGATCTTCCGCGGAGTTGTAACTGGCTTTGGTATGACCGCACTCTTAATCCTTACTTTGATCGGCCTCTTTCTTTCGATCCGTGGAATTCAAACAATTCACATGCAAGGTTTTGGATTTCTAACCCGCTCTAATTGGGAAGTTGTACAGACAGATGCCGGAACTACCTACAACCTTGGCGTGGGTGCCATGTTGCTCGGAACAGTTCTCATTTCCATTATCGCTCTCGTCATTGGAGTGCCGCTTTCAGTTGCGCTCGCTCTCTTCCTCACTTTCTATGCGCCTGCTCGCATCAAGACCTTCTTAGTTTCTGTTGTCGATTTGATGGCGGCATTCCCATCAGTTCTCTACGGCCTTTGGGGATTCTTTGTCCTGATGCCACTTGCAACCTATTGGGGCAAACTACTTTTCAAATATCTCAACTGGATTCCAATCTTTGACGCACCGCAATACTTCTTTGAACGTTCGCCCTTTATCGCAGGTGTAGTTCTTGCAATCATGATTATTCCTATCGTGACATCTGTTGCCCGCGAAGTTTTTGCACAAACTCCACTTGATCGCATTCAAGCTGCATATGCACTTGGAGCGACAAAATGGGGCGTTATCAAAACTGTTGTTTTCCCATTTGGAAATAGCGGACTCATCGGTGGTGCGATGCTCGGCCTTGGTCGCGCATTTGGTGAAACTGTTGCGGTCTACTCCGTTCTTAACATTGTATTTAAGGTAAATATCCACATTCTCTACGGCTCTGGCGGAAACGTTGCTTCAATGATTATTCAGAAATGGGGAGAGTCGACAGGTGGAGAGACAACAGCGCTATTAGCTGCTGGATTCATCCTCTTCTTGCTCACACTCTTGGTAAACCTTGGCGCTAACTTCATCGTTCGCAATACTTTGAAATCAGGTAAATAAGAATGACTGATCTTGCATACGACACGGTAAAGCCAATCAAGCCTTGGAAGGCAACTGGCAAAGAGCGCATCACAACGGCAATCTCTCTCTTGCTTGCACTTGTTCTAGCAGGAGTTGCTGTAAAGACTACAGGGCTATCTGGAAAGCTCGGGTATGCGCTCTCTTTCATAATCTTCTCAACGCTATTTCAGATAGTTGTGAGTGTTCGTAAATTTGGTCGTAAAGCGCTTGGTGACTCAATTGCTACCTCGCTCGTTTACACAGGTGCAACTCTCACATTTGCGCCAGTTGTCAGCATCCTCTTCATCACTCTGAAGAACGGCATTGCAGGACTTCGTTGGAATCTCTTTACAACAGATATGTTCAATGCATCATTTCTCGATCCAATCGGAAATGGCGGCCTGCTCCATGCCCTTTTAGGAACTGTCACTCTGATTCTTATTGCGATGGTGATCTCGGTTCCCATGGGAATCATGACTGCTCTTTATCTGACAGAGATTCGCGGCAAGGGTTCTAACCTCATTCAATTCGTTGTTCAGGCAATGTCAGGTGTGCCATCAGTTGTCGCAGGTCTCTTCATCTTTACCTCAGTCATTCTTCTTACCCCACTAAAGGCTTCTGCAACTGCAGGTGGCCTTGCACTCACCGTTTTGATGATTCCTACCGTCACTCGAACTGCTCAAGAAGTGCTACTCCTAGTACCTGCCGATCTTCGCGAAGCAGGTCTTGCAATGGGCGCAACACAGTGGAAGACCGTTGCAACGATCGTTGTACCGGCCGCTCGCAATGGACTTATCACTGCAACAATTCTTGGTGTTGCTCGTATCGCGGGCGAGACTGCGCCTCTTATCTTCACTATTGGTGGCGCGGATAAGCTCAATCTCAATCCATTTAAGGATTACACAAGTGCGATGCCTTTCTATGTCTGGAAAGGTCTCACTCTTGGAACTCCTGAATCCATCCAGCGTGCTTGGACCGGAATTTTGATCCTTCTCATCTTGGTTCTATCGCTCTTTACAGTTGCACGCACCCTCGGCGGACGGAGAATGAAGTAATGACTACCGATAACAACACCCCAGAGAATTCAGCAGAAAAGAATGAAGGAGCAGAAATGACTACCCAGGTTGCATCATCATCACTTGCAAACATCTCACAAGCTCATAACTTAGGAAAGCGCACGCCTGGAACACAGGCATTGGGCGCTGGCCTTGAAGCGCGCGGTGTACATGCATGGTTCGGAAAGCACCATGCTCTCGCCAATGTCTCACTTGATTTCTCTGCCGGAACAGTCACTGCACTCATCGGCCCATCAGGTTGTGGCAAGTCAACATTTATCCGCACACTCAACCGTATGCATGAATTCATTCCATCTGCTGCAATGGCTGGTGAAGTTCTCCTTGATGGCAAAGATGTTTATGCACCAGGTACAGATGTCACAAAGATTCGTCTTCAAATCGGTATGGTCTTTCAAAAGCCAAACCCATTCCCATCAATGACTATTGGTGAGAACGTTCTCTCGGGTCTCAAGCTCGCGCAGCTTAAGGTTGAGAATAAAGATGATCTCCTTGAAGAGTGCCTCGTTCGCGCAGGCCTCTGGAAGGAAGTGAAGGATCGCCTCGGTGCACATGCAGGTGGCCTTTCAGGTGGTCAGCAGCAACGTCTCTGTATCGCTCGCTCACTTGCTGTAAAGCCAAAGGTTCTCTTGATGGATGAGCCATGTTCGGCGCTCGATCCAGGGTCAACTCTTCGCATTGAAGATACGATCAACGAGCTCTCATCTTCAATGACAATCATCATCGTTACCCACAATATGCAGCAGGCTGCTCGTGTCTCTGATTACACAGCATTCTTCCTCTCAGAGGGCGGCCCTGGCCAGATGATTGAAGTTGCTCCTACAAGTGAGATTTTCTCTCGACCTCAAGATAAGCGCACAGAGAACTACGTTTCAGGTCGTTTCGGCTAAAACCTGATTCACCATCTGTTCACTTACAGTTACAGGGTCGTTTCGCGTTAATCCGCCAGTAGTTTCTTTGATTCGTTAATTTTGCCTTCGACACAATGTCCATATATCGAAGGGTTCTTAATGAACAAGTCACGTTCAATCAAGATCGCAGCACTAGCTACAGCGATCACACTTGCTTTTGCTCCTGTTGCACAAGCAGCAACATGGAAGGCTGGCGGAGCTTCTTCTGTCAACGGCCTCATGGCAGCATGCAAGGCAAAATACCAGGCAGCTACTGGTGATGACTTCCCTTATAACGGCACAGGTTCAGGTACAGGCAAGACAGGCGTACACAACGGCACAATGGATTTTGCATTCTCAGATTCATTCGATGCAGCTCCTGTTGCTAACCAGATTCAGGCTCCAGCATTCGTATGGCCTGTAGCGATTCTTACAAACACAGGTGGATCAAATAAGCCACTCACGCTTTCAACAGAGACAATTGCAAAGATTTTCGCTGGCAAGATCACACGTTGGGATGATGAGCAGATCGTTGCTGATAACAACCGACCAATCACAACAATCATCTACGCAAAGAACGGTGATGGTTCAGTAAAGAAGGATGCAAAGGGCGCTCCAATCGTTCTTCGTACACAGACACTTACACAGAAGCGCATTCTTCCTGCAAAGCCAATCACAGTGTTCTACCGTTCAGCTAACTCAGGAACATCAAATAACCTCACAAACGCATTTAACAAGCTCTACCCATCAATCTGGACAAAGCCAGCTAACGATGCATTCGCAACAGCATTCCCAGGTGACATCACAGCTAACCCACAGTACTTCCGTGGCGCAACTGGTTCAGGCGATGTAGCTAACGGCGTTAAGGCAACACCATACTCAATCACATATGCTGAAGTTGGTTTCGCTAAGGCTCCTTACAACCTTGCAATCACAAAGGTGATCAACGCTGCAGGTAATGCAATCGTTCCATCTTCTGATTCAGCAATGGCAGCAGCAGCACAGGCAACAGTGGCAGCTGATGGAAAGGTGACATTTGCATACGATACAAAGGATGCAGATTCATACCCATTCACAGCGACTACATACGCACTTGCAGTAGCGGGTACTTCAAACGCTCCAGCAATTGCTAAGACACTTAACTACCTCTCAAACAACTGTGCTAAGGACAATCCTGCAGAAGGCTTCGGTGCATACTCTGCAACTAACGCTTTCGCTAAGGCTTTCCAGACACAGCTTGCAAAGCTCAAGTAAGTAAATACTCCAAGGAATAAAACTGGCCGAGCCCACTATGGGTCCGGCCAGTTTCCTTTTCGAAGGGTGTACCAAGCGATTTAAAGAACGCTGCGCGCCTGGCTGGAATCGAACCAGCGACAACCTGCTTAGAAGGCAGGTGCTCTATCCGACTGAGCTACAGGCGCATTTCACATTCATCACACGTAGAGGCGATGAGGTACTGGCTAATAGTACCCAGTAAGGTTTGGGACTATGGCTGAGTTCATTTATACGATGAAGAAGGCGCGTAAAGCGCATGGTGAGAAGGTAATTCTCGACGACGTAACCCTGATGTTCCTTCCAGGTGCGAAGATTGGTGTTGTTGGACCTAACGGTGCAGGTAAGTCGACCGTACTTCAGATCATGGCAGGACTTCAACAGCCATCAAATGGTGAGGCATACCTTTCACCTGGCTACACAGTCGGCATCTTGATGCAGGAGCCAAAGCTCAATGAAGAGAAGACCGTTCTCGAAAACGTTCAAGAGGGCGTTGCGGATACTATGGAGATGGTTCGCCGCTTCAATGAGATCTCTGAAGAGATGGCAAACCCTGATGCTGATTACGACAAGTTGTTATCGGAGATGGGTGAGCTCCAAGAGCAGCTCGATCACCGCAATGCATGGGAGCTCGATTCACAACTCGAGCAGGCGATGGATGCGCTTCGTTGTCCACCAGGAGATGCCGATGTAAAGGTTCTCTCGGGTGGAGAGAAGCGCCGCGTTGCACTCTGTAAGTTGCTCCTTGAAGCACCAGATCTACTTCTTCTTGATGAGCCTACCAACCACCTCGATGCCGAATCAGTTCTCTGGCTCGAGCAGCACTTGGCGAAGTACCCAGGCACAGTCGTAGCGATTACTCACGATAGATACTTCTTGGACAACGTTGCAGAGTGGATTCTCGAACTCGACAGAGGTCGCGCATATCCATATGAAGGTAACTACTCAACTTACCTCGAGACAAAGTCAGCGCGTTTAAAGATTGAAGGCCAGAAAGATGCAAAGCGTGCAAAGCGCTTAACTGAAGAACTCGATTGGGTTCGCCAGAATGCAAAGGGGCGCCAGGCTAAGTCAAAGGCTCGTCTTGCACGCTATGAAGAGATGGCGGCAGAAGCTGACAAGATGCGTAAGTTGGACTTTGAAGAGATTCAGATTCCACCTGGACCACGCCTTGGAAATATCGTTGTTGAAGTTGAGCACCTTGTTAAGGGCTTCGGCGATCGCGTATTGATCGATGACCTCTCATTCACATTGCCACGCAATGGAATCGTTGGAGTTATTGGCCCTAACGGTGCCGGTAAGACAACGCTCTTTAAGACAATCCTTGGCCTTGAGCCAGCAGATTCAGGTAACGTCAAGATCGGTGAGACTGTAAAGATTTCTTACGTCGATCAGTCGCGTGGTGGAATCGATCCAAAGAAGTCCCTCTGGGAAGTTGTTTCAGACGGCCTCGACTATATAAAAGTTGGTCAGGTTGAAATGCCTTCACGTGCATACGTTGCAGCATTTGGATTTAAGGGTCCCGATCAGCAGAAGCCTGCAGGAGTTCTCTCAGGTGGAGAGCGCAACCGTTTGAACCTTGCACTTACCTTGAAGCAGGGCGGAAACTTACTTCTCCTCGATGAGCCAACAAACGACCTCGATGTTGAAACTTTGGGGTCACTTGAAAATGCACTCCTTGAATTCCCTGGTTGCGCAGTTGTGATCTCTCACGATCGTTGGTTCCTTGACCGCGTTGCAACACATATCTTGGCTTACGAAGGTGATTCAAAGTGGTTCTGGTTTGAAGGAAACTTCGAATCATATGAGGAGAATAAGATTTCTCGCCTCGGTGCAGATGCTGCCCGACCACATCGTGCGACCTACCGAAAGCTCACACGCTAATGATTTACACAAATAAGCAGTTCGTTCGCTGGGATGACATCGATGCATTTGGCCATGTCAACAATGCAAAGTATCTGACTTATATCCAAGAGGCGCGCTTCCAATGGTCTTTCTATGAGGTCCGTGCCGAGGGGGAGAAGCCAACACTTCTTGAGATGGTCGTTGCTCGCAACGAGATCGATTACCTCGTTCCTATCTATGATGGCGGACTCTTCTACGATGTAAATCTCTGGGTTGAATCAATCGGGAATAGCTCATTTGTATTGGGCTATGAGATTGCTGGTGCAGCTGGCACTATCCATGCAAAGGTAAAGAGCGTTCAGGTTGCTGTCTCAATGGAGACGAAGAAATCACGCCCCTTGACCGATGTCGAGAAGGAATTTCTCTCTAAATACCAGCGTTAATAAGTACGCTCTGCCAATGAGAAAAAAGCTCCATCCGGCATGGACTGCACTTGTCGTCACATTCTTAACTTTGATGGCGACTGCTGGTTTTCGATCAGCGCCATCCGTTCTGATCATTCCGCTTGAAGATGCCTTTGGATGGTCTCGCTCACAAATCTCTTTGGCAATTGCAATCAATGTTCTTCTTTATGGGCTGATTGCACCATTTGCTGCAGCGCTAATGGAGCGCTTTACCGTTCGTCGCGTCGTGATGATCGCCCTCACCTTTGTTTCGCTCAGCGCCCTCTCGACAACTCTCATCACTCAGCCTTGGCACTTATGGGCGCTCTGGGGAGTCTGCGTGGGCGTTGGAACAGGTTCGATGGCTCTCGTATTTGCGGCAACGATTGCCAACCGATGGTTTATCAAGAATAAGGGAATCGTTGTTGGCGCTCTCACTGCGGCAGGGGCTTCAGGACAACTCGTCTTCTTGCCGCTGCTCTCACACTTTGCAGTGACATATGGCTGGAAGTCAGTCTCAATCACAATTGCAGTAGCTGCACTTGCAGTCGTGCCATTGGTCTTCTTCTTCCTTAAAGAATCACCGCAAGCAATCGGAATTACTCCTTACGGTGCGCCAATGGATTGGGAGCCTGCTCCTAAGTCAGAGCTCAGCGCATTTCGTTTAGCCATCGACACCATTAGTAAGGCGAAGTCAGATTTCAACTTTCAGATTCTCTTCTTCACATTCTTTGTCTGCGGTCTTTCTACAAATGGGCTGATTGGCACTCACCTCATTCCAGCTGCACACGATCATGGAATGGCCGAACCAGTTGCCGCATCTCTGCTTGCACTCGTTGGAGTCTTTGATGTTATTGGAACTCTCGCATCGGGCTATCTGACAGATAAGTTTGATCCGCGCAAGCTCCTCTTCTTCTACTACGGGCTAAGAGGGCTATCTCTCTTCTTGCTTCCATCAATCCTCTTCTCATCGGTTCACCCATCAACTCTGGTCTTTGTAATCTTCTATGGCCTTGATTGGGTTGCAACTGTCCCTCCAACTTTGGTGCTTTCACGGATAGTTCTTGGTCCAAATCGCGGAACGATTGTCTATGGCTGGGTCTTTGTCGGCCATCAGATTGGTGCATCTGTCGCTGCATTTGGCGCAGCTCTCTTGCGCGTTCACTTCGGTGATTATGCAATTGCGTTCTATATCTCAGCTGCGATGTGTATCGTGGCGGCGCTTCTGGTGCTACAAATAGCTAAAGGAAAGTCCGCTAGCGAATTGAGAGTCTGATGGCAGAGCGCGATACAACTAATTACTACGAACTATTCGGTGGAGAACCATTCTTCTCTGATTTGGTCTCGCAGTTCTATGCCCGCGTTGCAACCAATGAGATCCTGTGCCCGATGTATCCGGCGCGAGATATGGAAGGCGCAGCTCAACGTTTGAAGATGTTCCTTGAGCAATATTGGGGCGGACCAACCACTTACTCTGAAGAGCGCGGCCATCCTCGGCTACGTATGCGCCATGCCGGTTTTCATATCGGGCCCGCTGCTAAAGATGCGTGGCTGACATGTATGCGCCAAGCAGTTGATGGCATGGAGATGGAAGCGCAAGCACAAGAGAAGTTATGGCGCTATCTAGAAGGCGCCGCTGAGCACCTTCTCAATTCGTTTGAGGATTAGTCCTACTTCTTAGATTTATTGCCAACGACGAGAATCTCACCGTTACGTAAATACCAGAGCGTTCCGTTGGAATCGCGAACAGTGGTGATTCGCAGACCAACCTTTTCAACTGAACCTTCAATATCGCCAACTTTGACAGTATCTCCAACGCCGTACTGATCTTCAGCGAGCATGAAGATTCCAGAGAGAAAATCTTTCACAAGCGTCTGTGAACCAAGTCCGATTGCAACGCCCAAGATTCCAGCAGATGCGATGACGGGGCCGAGGTCAAAGCCGAACTCAGCGGCGATCATTCCAACGGCGATTACCCAGATAAAGGCGGTAAGGATTGATGTAAGCACGGTACCGATTGTGCGTGCTCGCTCTGCCTGACGAGCGACCACGCCTGGGCCTGGCTTGAGGTCGGCACTTGCCAGCTTTGCCACTGTGCGGTCGATTGCACGGTTACCAATGAAGTGGCTGAAGAGTGCAATGACGAAGATGACGATTACGCGAAGTGGGGCACCACTAAACCAATCGAGAATTGCCTGTGTACGGTCGCTCATAGTGAGTAAGGATAGACTTAACCCCATGATTAAGTCGCTATCTCATGCCGCACACCTTCTGCCAATGATCAACCAAGAGGGAAATGCTCAGCCAGGCGAGGGCCTTACAGCCCTTCAGACATTCACCTACTTTGTATTCGCACCAGTAGCTATCTTTGCTGTAATCGCGTTGATCTCATGGTTTGCATCTGCGCCAAAGAAAGCGAAGACAGAAGTCCTCAATCACATCGCTGATTAATTAAGCGTCCTTAGCCTGAGCCTTGAGTGCACGAGCAAGTGCATCACGCTGTTCAGAGACGATTCGGCGAAGACCGTTTGGTGCTTCTTTGCCCGCACCTGTAAGCCAGCCTTCAACCTTCTTCATCGTTGCATCAGATACTTGGTAGCTAGGGAATGCAAGAAGGGCAATATTGCTTGCAAACTCATATGTATGTGAAGTCCAATAATCAAGAATCAATTCAAAGTACTTATCCGCATATTGTGCAGTGAGTTCACGCTGACCTGGGCGGTTAAATCCTTGAATAGTTTGAATCTGGATATGGTTTGAGATGTCCTTCGTAGTTGCGAGCTCCCAAGCGGCAGCCTTAGTAGCGGCATCTGCACCGACAGCGCGACCGAATGCTGCAGCCTTTTCGCCATCAGCGCTCTTGTCGTTAGAGAGCTCAACCTCAACTGCATCAACAGTCGCTGCACCGCGCTCAACGAGTGAGTTGAGAAGTGTCCAGCGAAGGTTTGCATCGACAGTTACGCCGCCAAGCTTGCCATCCAAAATGTCGCGGACCTTAGCAACCTGCGCTTGTGACTTCGCTGTTGCAGCAAAGCTCCGGACATACTGGAGCTGAAGATCGCTTCCCGCTGCAGCGCTATCGAGAAGCTTCTCGATTCCATCTGCAAGAGTTGCGCGAAGTACTTCGCGGTTCTTATCTGCAGCATAAAGCTCAACTGCTGTACCGAGCTGAAGCATCTGTGTTGCCACAACTGCCACATCGTTTTCGTGAGCAAGTGCGTTGAGAACCATGGGTACGTAATCACTCGCAGCAAGTTCGCCATCGCGAGTCATATCCCAGGCTGCAGACCATGCGAGTGCACGAGTCAATGAATCTTCGATTGTGCCGAGGTGGCCCTTAAGGGTTGCAATGCTGCGATCATCAAAACGGAGCTTGCCGTATGACAAGTCGCCATCGTTGAGAACAACAAGATCGGCTGTCTTTTCTCCAGTGAGCTCTGGGACAAGAGTTGTAGCACCAGCGACATCGAGTTCGACGCGCTTGCGGCGAACAACCTTGCCGTCAGCGATGTCATAGAGACCAACTGCCATACGGTGTGGTCGAAGTTCTAATGAACCTGCAGGAACAAGCGGAGCCTCCTGCTTTACTGCGACAGATGTGTATGTGTCGCCATCGATCGCCAGCTCAGGACGCCAGGTATTTACCCCAGCAGTCTGGAGCCACGTTGCAATCCATGGCTTGAGATCGCGGCCTGAAGTTGCTTCAAGTTCAACGATGAGGTCGTTAAGAGTTGTATTGCCCCATGCATGCTTCTCGAAGTACTTCTTAAGTCCTGCAATAAATGCATCGAGACCAACGTATGC
>CANGLK010000021.1 GCA_947454735.1 Candidatus Nanopelagicaceae bacterium | reverse complement strand
TGTTGCCTCACCGCTCTTCCAACCGGTACTGGCTACCGTGCCATTGCAAGTCTTTGCATACGAGATTGCAGTAGCGCGTGGAACTGATGTTGATCAGCCACGTAACTTGGCAAAATCAGTCACAGTTGAATAACCGAATTTGAACTCTGATGATTGATAATCGCCGCCGCCAGATGCGTAGAGCGCTCAAGTGGAGCGCTGGTCTCTTCGCTGGATTCTTAGTCGTCACGCAACAGGTTGTTACATACGGTTCAATCATTCAAGTGGATCGATTCTTTAGTAAGGCTGACCACCCTCACTTCCATGGACTCTCTGCATTTATTATCCGCAGACTCGATGATCTTGGCCTACGAAGCATCTCGGGTATCGCACTTCTTCTCGTCGCCATCTACATCTCTCAAAGATTTAAGACATGGCGACCAATCAACTTAGGTCTCCTCTCATTTATCGCACTTAATGTGGTCGTCGGTGGATTTAAATTCACATTGGGTCGCACAAAGCCACGTATTGGTTTAGATGTTTTGCACGCAGGCGGAATGTCTTATCCAAGTGGACATGCATCCAATGCAATCTTTATCTGGGGCGTTACCGCATACCTGATTTATCGCTATGCACATGTCGATCGCTACCGCGGGCGCCTTGCAAGTGCTGGCGTAGGAGCTCTCTCCCTGACAGTCTGCACCGTCTCACTCCTTCGCAACACCCACTGGTTCTCTGATTTATTCGGCGGTCTCTTGCTCGGGGGAGCGCTCCTCGTTCTCATCATCGCAATTGATCGCTACTTTCCATCTGATAGCCAACTTCATTAGCATCAACTAGAATTCCTCAATGATTGATGGAATCGGTATCGATGTCGTTGATATCAAGCGATTCCATGAATCCCTTGAGCGCACACCTGGCCTCCGCGAAAAACTCTTCACTGAATCCGAGCGATCAGTAAATGAATCTTCACTCGCTGCGCGATTTGCCGCCAAAGAGGCGCTCTACAAAGCCATCAGCCCAGATCACGGCCTTGCCTGGCACGAAGCAGAGGTAATCAATCAGATCAATGGAAAACCTGCCTTTCTCTTCAGAGGGCAGATTGCAGATTTGATTGATGGCGCATCTGTCCACCTATCGCTCTCTCATGATGCAGGAATCGCATCAGCGATGGTGGTGATTGAGAGATGAGAGCAGAGGCAATCGTTGATCTCAGCGCGATTAAACATAACGTGGCACTTCTCAAAGAGAAGTCAGGTACCAATCTTCTTGCAGTTGTAAAGGCAGATGCTTATGGCCACGGTCTTCTTCCCGTTGCCAAGGCTGCCCTCGATGCTGGCGCTTCAATACTGGGAGTAGCTCTCCTTGAAGAGGCAATTTCACTTCGCGAAGGTGGAATTACCGCGCCGATTCTCGCTTGGCTTGTACAACCGGGTTCTGATTACAAGAGCGCAATCGATCTCGATATCGATCTTGCTGCAGGATCCATTGCGGCGCTCCATGAGATTCAAGCCGCTTCGAAAGATAAGAAGGCACGCGTTCACCTAGAGCTCGATACAGGGATGACACGTGGGGGATTCTTGGGAGAGTGGTCATCACTCGATGCAAGTGATGTTGCAGGACTTGAAATTGTTGGAGTCTTTTCACACTTTGCACGCGCAGATGAGCCCGCAGAAGTTCAGAATAAAGAACAGCTCACACGTTTTAATGAGATGGTTGCAACGCTGCATCAATTTGGTTTCACTGATGTAAAGCGCCACATCTCTAACTCTGCTGCGACGTTAACAAATCCAACTGCTGCTTTTGAAATGGTTCGAACTGGAATTGCTATCTACGGTCTCACTCCTGATACTGCGATGGGCTCTTCAAGAGATTTTGGTCTACGTCCTGCGATGCAATTACGTGCAGCTCTCTATCTAGTGAAAGATGTTCCTGCCGGTACTCCAGTCGGCTATGGCGCATCAGAATCAACTGCGCGAGACACCAAGCTCGGCGTGGTAACAATGGGATATGCAGATGGAATTCCACGTATCGCCAAAGGCGCAGGAGTTTGGGTCAATGGCCAGCGAGCCCCGATTATTGGCCGTGTATCGATGGATCAATTTGTTGTCGATCTCGGCCCAGAATCGAAGGCTAAATCAGGCGATTGGGTCGTTGTATTCGGAAATGGCTCGCATGGCGAGTACACAGCAGATGATTGGGGCGCTGCGAGCGGAAGTATTAATTACGAGATTGTGACCCGAATCGGTCCTCGTGTGCCTAGAATCTACTCTGCACATGTCTACTAATACCAACCTGCTCGAAGCCAAAGATGTCAACGTTGCCTTTGGTGGTCTACGGGCATTGTCTAAGGTCAATCTCGCGGTAGGACGTAATGAAGTCGTTGGCCTGATTGGCCCCAATGGCGCAGGCAAGACAACTATGTTTAACACAATCTGCGGAATCGTTACACCTGATTCCGGTTCGCTATCATTTGAAAATCAGCCAATCGGATGGCCAGCGACAGATGAGTTAGCAAATCTTGGTATCGCACGGACGCTTCAAGGAGTCGGACTCTTCCCAGAGCTGACAGTTATTGAAAATGTCATGATGGGCGCACAGAAGTTCGCACGTACTGGATTGTTCAGGGCATCTTTTGGAATTAACGGACGTGATGAGAAGGCGCTGAAGGATCGCGCACATTATGCGCTCGAGCGCGTTTACTCTGCATCACTCAGCAATTCACATGCTGGCTCACTCTCCTATCCCGATAGCAAGCGCGTGGCAATTGCCCGCGCGCTAGTGAGCCATCCAAAACTACTCTTACTCGATGAACCAGCTGGTGGCCTAGGTGCGCAAGATATCGAGTGGCTCAACCGTTTGATTAGCGATCTCTCAGGTGAGATGTCAGTCTTGATTGTCGAGCACCATATGGATGTTGTGATGTCAGTTTGTGATCGCATCTATGTATTGAACTTTGGTGAAGTAATTTCTTCAGGCACCCCAGACTTTGTTCGCAACGACCCAGCGGTGATCACTGCCTATCTCGGAGCGGATGCACAATGACGCTCCACGTTGAAAACCTAACTGTCCACCACGGCGCCATCCAGGCACTCACAAGCGTCTCTTTCGATGTGAAAGAGGGCGAACTCACCGCGGTAATCGGATCTAACGGTGCAGGTAAATCAACTCTTCTCCGCACTCTCTCTGGATTGAAGTCAGCTACAACAGGCACAGCAACGTGGAGGGGCCACAACCTTCTCCACGGTAAAGCTGAATCCCATGTTCGCCACGGAGTTGCACATGTCTCTGAAGGTAAATCTGTAATTCCAGAACTGACAGTTGAAGAGAATCTCGATCTCGGTGCAATCTGGCGTCGCAATAAGAATGAATCAGCTTCCACAAAGCGTGAAGTATTTGATCTCTTTCCACGTCTTGAAGAACGTCGCAAGCAGAATACTGAGACTCTCTCTGGTGGAGAGCGTCAGATGCTAGCAATCGGTCGTGCACTCATGTCTAAGCCAGAACTTCTCTTGCTCGATGAGCCATCACTTGGACTTGCTCCACTTCTTGTAAAGCAGATCTTTGAAGCGATCGTGAATGTGACAAAGCAGTACGGCCTCTCTGTTGTACTCGTCGAACAGAATGCAATCGGCGCACTCAATATCGCTAACTCTGGAATTGTTCTTAACCTCGGCACGATTGCTACAACGGGTTCTGCCCAAGAACTTATCTCCGATCCTGCAGTTCGCGCTGCCTACTTGGGTTACTAGGAAGGGGAGATAGCAATGTTCCAATTCATCAATACTCTCCTTATCGGAATTACATCTGGCGCTATCTATGCCTTAATGGCGCTCTCCATCGTTCTTGTGTGGCGATCAACACGAGTCATTAACTTCGCTCAGGCAGGCCAAGCGCTCACATCAACATTTATCGGTTTTCAGACTCTGCACTACATCAACTCGTTCTGGGTCGCACTCCTTGTCGCGATGATTGGGGGAGCGCTGATCTCTGCTCTTATCGAAGTCACGCTGATGCGCGTACTTCTTAAGCATTCATCAAGTGGCGCAATCGCAGGAGTAGCACCAATCATTGCAACGCTTGGTTTGCTTGAAGTTTTACAAGGAACAATCACCTTGATTTGGGGCGGTGCAGACGTTCTTATTGCGCCTCCTCTATCGAACGTGGGTTTCACAATCGGCACAAATACTTTGGTCTTCTCGCCGATGAAACTTGCAATCATTATTATTGTTTTAGCTCTGCTCGCTCTACTTTCCTTGATCTTCCAGAAGACTTCAATCGGACTCTCACTTAGAGCGGCGGCATATTCACCTGAGCTTGCTCGCCTTGCCGGAGTTCGCGTGGATGCTGTCCGTACATTGGGGTGGGCGCTCTCGGGAGCAACGGGAGCAGTGGCTGGGTTACTCCTAGTTTCAAATGGCAATGGATCCTTCTCAACCGCCTCTATGGAGTTCTCTCTCCTTCTGATTTCAGGATTTATCGCAGCGGTCATCGGTGGGCTTGAGAGCGTTCTCGGCGCAGTTCTCGGAGGACTTGCCCTGGGAATCATCACCTCATTTGTCTTGATGTATGTGAGCGACTCATTATTTTTCATTGCGCCATTTGTAATTTTGCTTCTCGTTCTCTTTATCCGCCCGCAAGGAATCTTGGGCAAGAAGGGTGGACGTCGTGCATAAGCTCTCTAACAAAGTTCGTATCCTAATCTTCATTGTTATCGGTTTTGCAATTTACTTATTGAGTAATAACGTTGATGAGCTTCGCGTCTATCAAGGTGCACAAGTCGCTGTCTATGTCGTTGGCATCGCATCGATTATTTTGCTCACCGGATATTCGGGGCAAGTTTCATTGGGTCAAGGTGCGTTGCTTGGTGTCGGTGGATATGCCGCTGCACTTTCACAACTCAAATGGCATCTACCAATTCCGGCCACATTTGCAATTGCAATTCTTGCGGCAGCAGGTGCAGGTGCACTTCTTGGAATTGCAGCAGCGCGTTTATCAGGGCCATACCTTGCAGGTGCAACACTTGCACTTGCAGTTGGCCTTCCATCGATTGCAAACCAATTTACAGTTCTCGGTGGAGAGCAGGGGCTCTTCTTTGATGTTGGTTTTCCACCTTCATCGCTCGGCGCAGATTTCACCCAATATAAGTGGTTCTTCTGGATCGCATCTTTAGCGACTTTATTAGCGATTTTTTGGTTACAAAATGTTATGAGATCGCGATATGGCCGCACGTGGAAGGCGATTCGCGGTAGCGAAGTTGCAGCTGAATTGGCGGGAGTAAATGTAGCCCGAGCAAAAATTCTCGCATTCACCTTAAGTGCGGGCGTTGCAGGCCTTGCAGGGGCTTTATTAGCGATGACTATCGGCACTGTATCGCCAAGTGCCTTCCCATTAGCCCTCTCATTTTCTTTGCTGACAGGTGCGGTTCTCGCTGGCGTAACTACCCTCGGAGGCGTCATTATTGGGGCAGTGACTCTGGTCGCGATACCTGAGATCGTCGGTTCGATTGTAAATCGTGCTGGCGCATCTGAGGCAATTGCGAGCAACCTGCCTCACATCGTAGTGGGAGCGCTTTTGATACTGACCGTGGTCTTTGTGCCAAACGGTCCAGTTGAACAAATGCGTTCACGACGATTGAAGAATGGTACGAGTCTCTGAATCCCGCAAGGGCCCTCAATGGAAGGAAAGAGATGAAATCTTTTAATCGTCGTAAGCTGATTTCAGCTAGTGCGATTCTCGCGGTAACTGCTCTTACAGCAACAGCAGTTCCTGCAAATGCGTTCTCACCAAAGTCAGAAGTTGGTGTGAGCCAGACAGAAATTAAGTTGGGTATCACACTCCCAATGACAGGTGCAGCATCACCTGGATATAACAAGGTCCCAGCTGCAATGAAGGCTTACTTTGATTATGTCAACGCTAACGGTGGCGTAAATGGTCGCAAGGTGACTTTGGTCGTCAAGGATGATCAGTACGTTCCAACACAGGCTGTTGCAAAGACAAATGAACTCATCCTCAAGGATCGTGTTCTCGCACTCGTTGCTCCATTGGGCACAGCAAATAACAAGGCAGTCGCAGCATCTGTTAACCCAGGCAAGCGCGGCGTTCCTGTTCTCTTTGTTAACACAGGATTCAGTGGATTCGCTGATCAGAAGAAGTTCCCAACAACTTATGCAATCTTGCCTTCATATGTCATGGAAGCAAAGATCATGGCTGAGTACATCAAGGATAACTTCGCAGGTAAGACAATCGGTCTCGTCTACCAGGATGACGACTTCGGAACAGATGCTCTCTCTGGCTTTAAGTCAGCAGGCGTTAAGTTCGCAGCAACAGTGGGATATGCATCTGGTTCACAGAGCGCAACAACAGCAGCTGGTTGGGTTACAAAGCTCAAGGCAGCTAACTGTGATGTTGTAATCCTCTTCGGCGTATCAAGTGCAACAGCAGCTGGCCTCGGCACAGCAGCAGCGCTTAAGTACGCACCACAGTGGATTCTCGGATCTGTTGGTGGCGATGCAACAACTATTAAGGCATCTGGCGTTCCAGCAGGCGTTCTTTACAACGCTGTTGGCGCTTCATTCTTGCCAGCAACAACAGATACTTCAGATGAGTACGTTTCACTCTTCCAGAGCATCTACTCAAAGGCAGTGCCAGGTTCAGCATTCGATAACAACGTTCTCGTTGGAATGAACTCTGCATTTGTCACTGTTCAGGCACTTAAGGCAGCAGGCGCAAACCCAACTCGTGCATCATTGCTCGCAGCAATTGATTCAAAGGGTTCAACATTTGCATCTGCAGCACTTCTACCTTTGAACTACTCAAAGACAAGCCACGTTGGTTACAACGGTTACTGGTTTGGAAAGTACTCACCAACTGGAGATCTCAAGCCAGACGGTGGCAAGTACACCCTCTACACAACCGATTCAGGTTCAGGCGCTGTTGTTAAGTCAACATGGAAGCGTCCAGCTATGCCAGCGAAAGGACTACCTAACTAATGAGAATCTCTCATAAGTCACGTTTCACAACTCTCGTAGGTGCTGCAGCTCTTGTAGTTGCATCACTCTCAGCAGTTCCAGCACACGCTGCAGCTGTCGGTCCAATCTGTGATGCAAAGGTTCCTGTACAGACATGTCAGGGAACAACTGCTGACGGAGCTCCATATGTAATGATGGTGCCAGCAAACTTCAATGGCATGGTTGCTCTCTACTCACACGGATACCGTTACAACATCGATATCCCTGCAGGTATCCCAGTAGTAGGTGGCTACAAGGTCACAAATACTCCTGAGCCAGTACCAGGTGGAAATCCAGCTGTTGCTAACTACTTCCTAAGCCAGGGAATTGCAATCATGGGTTCAGGTTTTGCTCGTCAGGGCTGGAACCTCGATTCAGCAATTGCAACAAATGCTGAGCTCATCGATACATTCAAGAAGAAGTTCACAAAAACTACAAAGGTAGTTGCATGGGGCTCATCACTTGGTGGAATCATCACTCAGTCACTCGCTGAGAAGTACCCAACACTCGTAAACGCAGTAGCACCAATGTGTATGGCAGATAACATCTCTGCTGAGCTCACAACTGCTGGAGACTTCCTCTGGGGTCTCAAGACATTCTTTGATCCAACAATCAAGGGTGGTAACTACTCAGCTGGTGCTGCAGGAAATGCAGAAGCTCTAGGCGATATCGTCAAGGTGCTTACAGTCATGGGCAAGTTGCAGGCAGGAGTAGCAACAGGTGCTTGGCCAGATTCTTCATCTGCAACTGGAAAGGCTCTCGCTGCTGCTGGTATTCCATCACGTAGCGCGCTCCTTCTCGTTGGTTTGATGTCAGGACTTCCAACACAGTCAGCTCACTTCGATTCAATCTCAGGTCCAGAAGGTGCTCTTAAGCTCACATTCCCATTGGCTGTTAGCCCAGCGCTTGCAGTTCTTGAGAACGGTGCAAATGCAGCAATCCTCGCGATCCTTGCAACACAGGATGTCGAGCTTCAGGCTGGTGGATCTGTATTCGATAACTCAACAACTGATTACGCAGCTCGTGTAGCTGACTCATCAGTGATCTACAACGCAGCACTTTCAGGTAACACTGCAGTGACTGCAATGCTCGGAGCACTTTCACCTGCTAACCCTGGCGCACCACGCGCAAAGGCGACAGCAAAGTTGACAGCACTCTATGCAACAACAGGAAAGATCAATGTTCCTACAATCATGATGACTGGCGTAGCTGATCCAATTACTCCAGCAGGTGCAACACAGCGCATTATCGACAAGTATGTCGATCAGTATGCAGCTGAGAAGGAAGCAGCACAGAAGGCGTCTTATGGAACAACTTCATACCAGACACCTAAGAAGCAGCTTCTTGCAATCTGGTCAGTGACTCCAAAGTCATGGACAACATTTGATGCAGCCGGCGCACCAGTAACTACTGCAGCAGCTGCACCAGGAACTAACCACTGTAACTTCACAACAGCGAATTACCTCACTGTTGCTAAGTTCTTGGTTGATTCAGGCAAGACTGGCACTCTCTCATGGAACGCTGCAGCAATGACAGCAGTCCGTAAGTCAAAGGGTCTCCTTGTAGATCCAGAGTTCCGCGCTCCATTGCTTAAGTTCTACGGCGAATAAGCCTTAGTACTCACGCGAAGGCCCCGCACTTAACTGTGCGGGGCCTTCTGCATTCTCTAATTAGCCTCAACCTCTAATACCCTTAGCCCACTATGACTGCGCACCAGATAGCAACGCCTGATGAGATGCGCGCACTCGGCAGAGCTATTGGCGCTCAATGCAGGGCAGGCGATCTCATCCTGCTCAATGGCCCACTCGGTGCGGGTAAGACAGTCTTTGTTCAAGGTATTGGTCAGGCGCTCGGTATCGAAGATGTCACCTCGCCGACCTTTGTTATCTCAAGAATCCATAAGGGCAAGCTTCCGCTGATTCATGTTGATGTCTACCGTTTATTGGAAGCAGGGAAAGCATCTCTCTATCTCGATGATCTCGACCTGGATTCACCTCGTGAAGATGCAGTGACGGTGATCGAATGGGGCGGCGAAGAGTCGGCTCGCCTTGGCGATGACCGCCTTGAAGTTGTTATTGATCGCAGTGAAGATATTCGCCAAGTATCGCTCTCGGCAATTGGAGATCGATGGGCCGGTGTTGAGCTATGACTATCTCACTAGCTATTGATACATCTACATCACGCACCATCGTTGGGCTTTTGGATGGAGAGAAAGTTCTCTTTGAAAGTTTTGCCATCGGTGCAACCGACCACGGTCGTGCAGTAAGTGATTTAGTTTCACAGGCCCTTCTCAATAACCCAGCACCAGAGCGAGTCGTTGTTGGAATGGGACCAGGTCCATTTACAGGTCTTCGTGTAGGTATTGCATTTGCCCGCACCTTTGCACTCGCATGTGAGATTCCCGTTATCGGTATCTGCTCACTTGATGCAATTGACACTGGCAAGAGCGATTACACAGTTGCTATTGATGCCCGCCGCAAGGAAATTTACTGGGCGAGATATGTCGGCGGAGAGCGCGTGGAAGGCCCCTCAGTCAATAAGCCTGATGAAATTAAAGATTTCATTATCGATCTCTACCCCAACGTTTCATCGCTCGTGAAACTTGCAGATGTACAGAACGAGAGCGAACCTTTCTACTTACGTCGCCCCGATGCCGTACCTACAGCGGAGCGAAAATGATTACCTATCGCCAACCAATTGCTCTCGATATTCCGGTGCTCGCAACGTATGAGAAGGAGCTCTTTCCATATTCACCATGGAGCACTTCGCAATTTAAAGAGGAGTTTGCGGGAATTCCTGCAACGCGCTTTATGTCGGTCGCTGAAGATGGAAACACGATCGTGGGTTATTGCGGTGTATTTGTGCCAGCTCCTGGCATTGAAGCTGACATTCTGACGGTGGCTGTTTTACCTGCCTATCGCCGTCAAGGAATAGCTAAAGAGTTTATGCGCCAGATTGAGGCATATGCGCAAGAACGCGAAGCCAGCGCGATGATGCTTGAAGTTGAGATTACAAATGAATCAGCAATCAAACTCTATGAATCACTGGGCTATATGAAAATTTCAGTCCGGATGAATTACTACGGGCCGGGACAAGATGCCCATGTAATGCGTAAGGAGCTCTCATGAGCGAACCGCTAGTACTGGGTATTGAAACTTCATGCGATGAGACAGCAATCGGAATCGTCCGCGGCCGTACGCTACTTGCAAATGAAATTGCTTCCAGCGTTGAAGAGCATGCACGTTTTGGCGGTGTAGTACCTGAGATTGCATCTCGCGCTCATCTTGAAGCAATCTTGCCGAGCATTGAACGTGCGGTGAAGGATGCCAAGATTTCTTTGAAAGATCTCGATGCTATTGCAGTTACAGCAGGTCCGGGACTTGTTGGTGCTCTTCTTGTCGGAACAGCATCAGCATCAGGTTTGGCGCAAGGACTTGGAATTCCTTTATACGGTGTTAATCACTTGGCAGCACACGTATCGGTCGATTACTTAACCCATGATCTACCCACAGATCCAACAATTGCTCTGCTCGTTAGCGGTGGTCACTCATCACTCTTAAAAGTAGATGACATCACTGGTTCTATTACTAAACTCGGCGCAACAATGGATGATGCAGCTGGTGAAGCATTCGATAAGATTGCACGCATCCTTGATTTAGGTTTTCCTGGTGGACCTGCAATTGATCGCGAAGCCCGTAATGGCAGTCCAACCGCAATCGATTTTCCACGCGGGCTAACCATGAAGAGCGATTGGGAAACCCGTCCATATGACTTCTCATTCTCTGGCCTTAAGACTGCCGTTGCCCGATATATCGAGCAGACACCCACCAATGTTCGTGCCGATGTTGCTGCATCATTCCAAGAGGCCGTGGTCGATGTCTTGCTACTCAAGGCGCTTGCTGCATGTAAATCCACAGGGATCGACTCATTAGTCATTGCCGGGGGAGTAGCGGCAAATTCTCGTCTTCGCGAGGTAGCCACCGAACGCTGCGCCAAGGCCGGCATCCAGCTCCGAATTCCTAGCCCGGCCTTATGCACCGATAACGGGGCGATGGTTGCAGCCCTTGGCTCACTGATGGTTTCAGCTGGGCGTCCGGCCACCCAAGGGGCCTTTGACGCTGACTCCAGCCTCCAAGTTGAGCGCGTAAGCCTGTAGGCCTACAGTTAGCACTCTCAGGGGGACACTGCTAATTCCCTCTGGCAAGCGCAGAACTCACTACCTATAGAGGAGATACACCATGGCACTACGGCCACTCGAAGATCGCATCGTCGTGAAGGCGAATGAGGCAGAGACAACAACAGCTTCAGGTCTTGTTATCCCTGATACAGCGAAGGAGAAGCCACAGGAAGGAACTGTCGTTGCAGTAGGCCCAGGCCGCTTCGATGATGGCGTCCGCGTCCCAATGGATGTCAAGGTTGGCGATGTTGTTCTTTACAGCAAGTATGGAGGAACAGAAGTTCGTTCAGGTAACGAAGAGCTTCTCGTACTTTCAGCTCGCGACATTCTCGCAATCGTCGAGAAGTAAGGGTTACTGACTCTTATGGGAAAGATGCTGGAATTCGACGAACAAGCTCGTCGCTCAATGGAACGCGGAGTCAACATTCTTGCTGACACCGTCAAGGTAACGCTCGGCCCTAAGGGACGTAACGTCGTTATCTCAAAGAACTTTGGTGCACCGTTGATTACAAATGACGGCGTCACAATTGCAAAAGAGATTGAACTCTCTGACCCAGTTGAGAACATGGGTGCTCAGCTCGTGAAGGAAGTTGCTACAAAGACCAACGATGTTGCCGGTGACGGAACAACAACAGCGACAGTCCTTGCACAGGCAATGGTGAAGGAAGGGCTTCGCAACCTTGCAGCTGGCGCACAGCCAATGGATCTCAAGCTCGGTATCGAAGCGGCAGTTGCAGCAGTATCTGCTCGCCTTCGCGAGAATGCATCAGTTGTTGCAGATAAGGCAGAGATTGCAGATGTTGCAACTATCTCAGCTCAAGATCGCGCAATCGGAGAGCTCATCGCAGAAGCGATGGATAAGGTCGGCAAAGATGGCGTTATCACTGTAGAAGAGGCATCAACTACTGCCCTCGAGCTCGAATTCGCAGAAGGTATGCAGTTCGATAAGGGTTATATCTCACCGTATTTCGTTACCGATCAGGACCGTATGGAAGCAATCCTTGATGATGCTTACATCCTTATCTCAGCTGGAAAGATCTCGGCGCTCGCTGATCTCTTGCCAATCCTCGAGAAGGTCTCACAATCAGGTAAGCCACTTCTTATCATCGCTGAAGATGTTGAGGGCGAAGCGCTTTCAACTCTCGTTGTAAACCGTATGCGCGGAGTATTTACATCAGCAGCAGTTAAGGCTCCAGGTTTTGGTGATCGTCGCAAGGCGATGCTCCAGGACGTTGCAGTTCTTACAGGCGGCACAGTTATTTCAGCAGAGATCGGAATGAAGCTCGATCAGGTTCAGATTACTGACCTCGGTCGCGCACGTCGCGTTGTCATCACAAAGGATGCAACAACGATCGTTGATGGCGCAGGAGATGCAAAGGTTGTTGAAGGTCGCGTACAAGAACTTCGCAACGAGATTGCAGCATCTGATTCTGATTGGGATCGCGAGAAGCTACAAGAGCGCGTAGCAAAGCTCGCTGGTGGCGTCTGCGTAATCAAGGTCGGCGCACATACTGAAGTTGAACTCAAGGAGAAGAAGCACCGCCTTGAAGATGCAATTTCAGCTACTCGTGCAGCTGTTGAAGAAGGAATCGTTATCGGTGGAGGCGCAGCACTTGTGCATGCAGCTGATGCTCTCAATGACAACCTCGGCTTCACTGGCGATAAGGCAGTTGGCGTTGCGCTCGTGCGCAAGGCTTGCGATGAACCACTTCGTTGGATTGCAGAAAATGCTGGACTTGAGGGCTACGTAGTAGTTGCAAAGGTTCGCGCACTTCCACACAACGAGGGCTTCAATGCAGCATCAGATGTTTACGGAGACCTCCGTAAGGATGGCGTTATCGATCCAGTGAAGGTAACTCGTTCAGCACTTGCTAACGCGGCTTCAATTGCGGCGATGTTCATTACAACTGAGGCAGTTGTCTTCGAACGTCCAGCTGGTGAAGAGCCTGCAGCTGCTGGCCATGGTCATTCACATGGACCTGGTGGTCACTCACATTAATTAGTTTCTCTCGGGAAGCTCTCAGCAATGGCTCCACCTCTCGCGAGGTTGGAGCCATTGTCACTTTATGCTCACTTTTTTGACCAAACTTTGGGTATAGTCATAACCCTCACCCCACCCTCACCTCTTCAGGTGGATGAGACGGTGTCTTACCGGAATATTGAAAGTTGGTCAGAATGTCGATCCTCAGCCCTCATAACCTCAAGAAGCTCCTTAGAATCGTTGTGAGCCTCTCCCTGATTTCCTTTGCACCTGCACTTGCACCAAGTGCCCATGCAACGGTAACTCTTGATATGACTGGGGTGACTGTCACGGTTAACCACAACACTTTGCTATCCGGAGCCTCAAATTTCGGTACCGGTTATGTAAATATCCGCGGAACTGGAACTGCCAATGGTGACATCGTCCGCTACAACTCAGTTGCTACAAAAAGTGGAACAACTGTCGATATGGTCGTCACAACCAATCTAAACAACGATGCAAAGACTTTGACCGCGATTTCCGGAAATGGGACGACGGTTACTTATACAACTGCTGCAGCACATGGTTATGTGCCAGGACAAACTGTCACTGTGGCTGCTTTGACACCTGCAGGATATGGCGGAGCCAAAGTAATTGCTTCCGTAATTGATTCAACGCACTTTACCGTCACAAATGCAACTACTGGAACTGCGACCGGTTTTACAACTGTCAGTCAGGCACCAGCCACAACAATCTCATACGATACCGGCTCAGACACCACGCTTTTTAATATGCAAATGACACCCGGATCTCCTTTCACAGGTATCGGGTTGAAGTTTGCGTTCTACGAACATGGTACATATACCGGTATAAATACCGGAACTGAAGTTGTACTCCAAAATCTCAATATGTGGGTTGATGACCTTGATACAACAAGCTCAACGGACTTTCAATTCGCTTCATTTAGTGGATTTCAAAGTTACACATTGAATAAACGCGCAGTAGGTGCGTGTACTGGTGGAAACACTTCACTTTCCTATAATGCATCAACTAATCCACGTTGTGACGATGCAAACCTGAATCTTTCTACCGTCACAGGAACAAACCAATCCAGATTTACAAGTACAGACTCTGCTGGAGGCAACAACATCCCTCAGGATCGTGTGGCGGTGCTCTATAGCTCCGTGACTTCGGTAGACGTCACCTTAGGTGGCGTCCAAGCAAAGGCTGCGATTTATGCGATTTCCTTTAGTCCTCCAACATGGGGAAGTTACGGATCAGTCACATATTCAAACGGCGCGAATACGCCTCCTGTAATCACAGGAACAGTCCCAACACTTCGAGTTCAATCTAATAATCCGACTGTATTGGCACTCACAGATTTTGGTACCTATTACGATTTCGATGCCAATCCATTTAATAAATTGGAGATTACAACTCTTCCAGGCGCAGGTGTTCTACAAAAGCTGGTTGGTGCAACTTGGGTAAATGTAACCGCCCTCGACACCATTACTGCAACAGATGTCGGTCTTGGTAAATTAAGATTTACTGGTTCTTCTTCCACGTCATTCACTTTTAAGCCAAATGACTCGCTCGCATATTCAACATCTGCATATACATTAAATATTACAGTTACCGCTCAAAATCAAACAATTACATTTAATAATCCGGGAACAAAATTAACTAATGCCGGAACTTTTGCATCCGGGGCAGTCACAGATGCCTCTGGATTAGTTGTAACGCTGGAATCTAAATCAATTGGTGTATGTACAGTCAACAATACGACTGGTGAAATTACGATTGTTGCAGCTGGAACTTGTATTATCAGAGCTACTCAAGCAGGAAATGCAACCTACGCTTCCGCGACACCAGTTGAGCAGACATTTATCGTTTCAGACCTCACCGCCCAGGTTATTACTTTCAATAATCCTGGCGATAAAGTATTAAGTGGAACGCCATTTGGGTCAGGTGCTGTTTCGAATGCATCTCCTGCATTGACTGTTTCACTAGCATCTACGACGTTGGATGTGTGTACGGTTTCTGGACTAAATATCACCACTATTGCACTAGGTAGATGTTCGATTACTGCTAGCCAAGCTGGAGATGCAACTCGTGCACAGGCGGCGAATGTAACTCAGGTATTTAACGTTGTAGGTGCAAGTTACACCGTCACATATCACGCAGGATCAAACGGAACAGGCTCAGTTCCATCCCCCGTGACATCCTCAATGGGTTGGACTATTTCTGGTAATACAGGCCCACTTACCTATGCCGGACACGATTTCAACGGTTGGAACACGAATGCTTCTGGCACCGGCGGAACTGCTTATTCCGTAAACCAATCGGTTACTCCTGTAGCAAATGTAGATTTGTATCCAACGTGGGTGAATACACCTACGCATACAATTACTTACGCCCTTAACGGTGGAACTTCAACGCTGCCTACTCAGGCAGATGTTGCTGAGAGAGAAACTTTCACCGCCGCATCAACTCCGACAAAAGCTGGATATTCATTTACCGGTTGGAGCGATGGCGGAAGTGGTAACTACTCAGCAGGAGCGACAGTCACGATGGCGACGAGCAACCTGACCCTGACAGCGCAGTGGACGCTCAATCCAACGCACACAGTTACTTATGCCCTTAATGGCGGAGATTCAACTCTCCCAACCCAAGCTGCCGTTGCAGAAGGTCTGACTTTTACTACTGCTTCGACACCAACCAGAACTGGCTACGACTTCGTTAAGTGGCGCAATCAGGCTGGTACTGACTTCAATGCAAGCGTCAGTTACACAATGGGTTCAGGAAACGTAACCTTGACCGCCCAATGGACGGCAAAAACTTACGCCTACTCAATTTCATATTTACCAGGGGCTAACGGAACTGGATCGATGGCTACATCGTCAGGCACGAGTGCAACATTTAACTTGCCTGCATCTACATTTACGCCAAACGGTGGCTTCTTCTTCGCAGGATGGCGCGATGCAAGTAATAATGCGTACATTGATGAACAGGCGATTTCACTTACTTCGTCTCTTACTCTTGTGTTAACCGCGCAGTGGTCTGCGTCTGCGGTTACTAAGTACACCTTGACTTACAATACAAATGGTGGCGGTGTCGCTCCTACAGCTGAAAACCATGCTGCCGGAGATATAACGCTCAATGATGGCTCAACGCTCTCAAAGGCGAATTATCGATTTACCGGATGGCGAATTTCCGGAAGCGATTACTTAACCGGATCACTCTTCCACCTAATTGCAGACGATACAGCTACGGCAATTTGGGTTTACGTGCCACCGACTTCGTACACAGTAATTTCAAGCGCCGGCTCACACGGTTCGATCTCACCATCAGGAAGTAACACTATAAATACAGGCGATGATGCGCGCTTCAGCTTTACTCCTGATGCACATTACTCTGTCGCTACCTTAACGATTGATGGGACGTTGGTCTCAAATGCGTCCTCTTACACATTCGTAAATGTGCAAGCGGATCATTCAATTGCTGTAACTTTTGCGCTCACAAGTTTCTCTATAACTTATGATCCAAATGGCGGCGGAACAGCGCCGTCGGCAAGTACAGCTACTTACAATGTTCAGGTCTCCCTCAATTCAGGAGGTACGTTAGCTAAGGCTGGATACAACTTCGGCGGCTGGCTAATCGACGGAAACATCTACGACGGATTAGAGTCCTACACAGTCACAAGTTCACTTACCGCAGTCGCGGTATGGAATTACGCGACCTACACTATTTCCTACGAAGGTAATGGTGGCGATGGCGGTCAATTACCTGGAAGCTACACAACAGGCGATCCGGCCTATGTAGTTGCCGATGGATCTGGCTTTACCAAGTCGGGTTACACATTCGGTGTATGGACAAGTACTCGAAATGATGCTTCAACAATTGTCGCTACCTATTCAGGCACCTCAAACATCCTCTTGCATGCATTGTGGAATGTAATCGGTGTTGAGTACACCATCACATATTCTGGAAACGGTAATACTTCCGGAACTGCTCCAGATTCGGCGACAGCTACGAATTCAATCAACCTTGCGGCAAATGATGGCTCCCTCGCAAAGAGCGGCTACACATTTGGTGGTTGGAACATACGTGCGGATGGTTCTGGCCAGGCTTATGCGGAAGGTGCAATCTACCCATTGGTTGCCGATTCAACTGTCTATGCAATCTGGACCCCTGTTAGTAGCGGAGGCGGAGGCGGTTCAGCGCCCGCACCTGTTGTTGAAACACCAGAACCTAAAAAGGGTACCCAAATAATCAAGAAGGTAGTGATTTCAGTTGCGAGAATCATCCCAGCAGCCAACACTCCAAATACGGGTACGCCGGCTCAAAAGACTCAAACGAGTGGATCAACATCAACTAACGGAAATGTGATTGTCGTTAAATCCAACTCAGAATCAGCTATCTCCGTGAAGAATGTTTCAGAGGTACCTCAAGCAGAAGTAAATGTTGGAGCTACAGTTTCACCGTCTGTTCACGTAGAGCAGAGTGATTCTGGAGTAGTTGTATCAACAACCAACGGTTGGACTGGCCGCTTACAAGTGGCTGCTGTGACGACGACTGATAACGTCGAATCAGATAGGTCCTCAATTGAGATTGTGGTCAATCCTGATGCGGCTTCAAATTCACTAACAACGCCAAAAACACTTCAGAACGCAAATGTTCAGTGGAGTCCATCGCCATCACAGGTGGTTGGATATGAGGTATCAGTTAATGGAAATATTGAGTGCAAGACTGTTTCAACCAGCTGCGCACTTCCGGTTGCGATCGGTCCCAAGAGTAAGGTCGAAGTTACTGCAATTGGAAATGATCAGACGACATCAATTCCAGTTATAGCAAACGTCAAGGTTGAGAAGCCAATTCCGGCAATTGTCGTGAACTTTGCGACAAATTCAGCAACACTTTCAGCGAAGGCAAAGGCAGATCTCAGAGCCGTAGCCAAGGTGATTCAAGAAACTGGATACACCTCACTTGTTGTTGCCGGACACACCGATGCCGTCGGAAAGAATGGCCTCAACCAGCCACTATCAATCGCTCGCGCAAATTCAACTTCTGCATATTTAACAAAGTTGCTTCCCGGAGTTGAAGTAGCGCCAGCTGGTTTCAGCAAGGCAGTGCCAGTTGCAAGCAACAGCACTGATGCAGGTAAGGCAGCGAACCGTAGAGCTGAGGTTTCTGTCCGATAAGTAATTGAATAAAAAGAAACCCCCGCCTCGTATGAGGCGGGGGTTTTTCTTTACAACTAGGACTTATGACGCTTCGGAGATCCGTGAAATTCCGCGGCGTGACAAGATTGCAGCGCGATCATCTTCAGAGAGACCGCCCCAAATTCCATATGGCTCTGCGATAGCGAGCGCTTGCTCGCGGCACTTCATCAAGACTGGGCATGATGAACAGACAGCCTTGGCTGCATTCTCGCGATTGCGGCGACGGGGTCCGCGCTCTCCATCTGGATGGAAGAACATCTCGGGATCCATCCCGCGGCATGCGCCTTCAAATTGCCAATCCCACTCATCCGCGATTGGACGAGGTGCGGTTGATGTATTCATGGCTCTCTCCTTGCTAGATATGTGGAATGTGAAGCGATAGGGAGAGGCTACAACCGTTTCATAGGTTGTTCAAGGGGCTACCGCTCCAAATCTTGTTCAACGTGAAGTTATGTACTAAATGTCCGATTTTCAACTGGTGATGTCAGCCACTCTCGGCCATCCTTACGCCATGGCAAAAGCCCCAGAAGAGCTCCTGACCGTTTCAGCGGTCGCTCGGCGCCTTGGGGTGGCACCAGCAACTCTGCGGACCTGGGATCGCCGCTACGGCCTCGGCCCAAGTACACATGAGGCCGGTGAACATCGCCGTTACTGCCCGGCGGATCTCATGAAGCTCACTTTGATGCGCCGTTTAATTAGCGCTGGCGTTGCACCGGCAGATGCAGCTGAGAAGGCAAAGCAGGCAAAGGGTGAGATAAAGATTGAAAAGATCGTTCGCGAATTTGAAGTCCGCGAAGATGTTGTCGCCGGAATCAATAAAGCCCTTCAGGCATTTGATATCGCCTTTGTTGCAGAGACTCTTCGAAGTGAATTAGATGAACATGGCGTTGAAATCGCATGGCACGAAATTATCGTGCCGACCCTGATTGAGATTGGCGAAGATTGGCAGGAGACAGGGCAGGGGATTGAAATCGAACATGCCTTCTCAGAAACTCTCAAGAAAGTTTTCCGCGAACGATCTATCGCGTGTGAAGCCCCAATCAATGGCCACCCCGTAGTTCTTGCGGCAGTTGGAGAAGAGCAGCATTCACTTCCACTGCATGCGCTAGAGGCGGCTCTCTGCGAAATTGGCATCAAGACTCACTTCCTCGGTGCTCGCACACCATTCGAGGCGGTCGCAGCAACTGTGACTCGACTAGCACCTCCTGCTGTATTCCTCTGGGCGCTCTTGCCACAGAATGCTCAGACTGATTTCTACCGTGAACTCCCTGCCGTTCGTCCAGCCCCTCGCATCGTCCTTGGTGGCCCAGGATGGAGCCCTGATGAGTGCTCTGATGCCACTTTGGTCCTTGGTTTGGGCAACGCCTGCGAGGAGATTAAGCGGGCGGTAGGCCTCTAAGGGGCAGGTTAGAATTACCCACCGCACGTTGTGAAGGAGAGTAGATGACCATCGATTCAGAGAAGGTCGCGCTCCTTGGGCTGACTTACGACGACGTTCTCCTTCTTCCCGATGCATCTGAAGTCGTCCCATCTGAGGTCAACACCTCAACGTGGTTGACTCGCAATCTCTCACTCGCCGTCCCACTCGTTTCATCAGCGATGGATACCGTTACCGAATCTGCAATGGCGATCGCCATGGCTAAGGCCGGAGGAGTCGGCATCATCCACCGTAACCTTCCCATAGAAGAGCAGGTTGCTCACGTTAAGTTAGTGAAGAACGTTGGACTTGCAGGTGCTGCAGTTGGTGTGGGCGATGATGGATTTGCTCGCGCACAGGCGTTGATCGATGCAGGCGTAGATGTCGTCGTCGTAGATACAGCACATGGCCATCACCGTGCAGTGCTCGATGCAATTGCACGCATCAAGAAGTTTTCGCCAACAACTGAAATCATCGGCGGCAATATCGCAACTCGTGCAGGTGCACAGGCGCTGATCAATGCAGGAGCAGATGCAGTCAAGGTCGGTGTTGGCCCGGGATCAATCTGCACTACTCGCGTTGTTGCAGGTGTTGGCGTTCCACAAATCACCGCGATCATGGAGGCGGCCAAGGCTTGTAATAAAGCTGGCATTCCATTGATCGCAGATGGTGGTCTTCAATATTCAGGTGACATCGTCAAGGCGATTGTTGCTGGTGCACACACTGTGATGCTCGGTTCACTTCTTGCAGGATGCGAAGAATCTCCTGGTGAACTCTTTGAGATCGATGGTCGCAAGTACAAGGGCTATCGCGGAATGGGTTCACTCGGCGCGATGCAATCACGCGGCGAGAAGAAGTCATATTCAAAGGATCGCTACATGCAAGACGATGTTCTCTCTGAGGACAAGCTCGTTCCTGAAGGTATCGAAGGCAAGGTTGCTTACAAGGGCACAGTCGCAAACGTTGTTCACCAACTCGTTGGCGGTCTACGAAGTGGAATGGGTTATGCAGGAGCTCCTGATATTGAAACTCTTCGCCGCGAAGGCCGTTTAATTCAAATTACTTCAGCAGGACTTAAAGAGAGCCATCCACATGATGTTCTCGATGTTGCAGAGGCACCAAATTACGGAAAGAAGGCGTAAGTGGAGATCGAAATCGCACCAGGCAAGCGCGCGCGTCAAGCCTTCTCATTTGACGATATTGCAATCGTTCCAAGCCGCCGTACTCGCACACCTGAAGAGGTTAGCCTCGCTTGGCAGATCGATGCTTATAAGTTTGATCTCCCGCTCCTTGCAGCTCCTATGGATTCAGTTGTCTCACCTGAAACAGCAATTGCTATCGGAAAGCTCGGCGGCCTCGGAGTCCTTAATTTAGAAGGACTATGGACTCGCTATGACGATCCACGTATTCCACTTGGTGAAATCGCATCAATGCCCGAGAAGCATGCAACTAAGCGCATGCAAGAGATTTACGCTGCACCAATCCGCCCAGAGCTCATCAAGGAGCGCATCCAGCAGATTCGCGATGCAGGCGTGACAGTTGCTGCATCGCTCTCACC
>CANGLK010000020.1 GCA_947454735.1 Candidatus Nanopelagicaceae bacterium | reverse complement strand
GGAATCAACTATGCCGATACTCATCAGACTGAAAATAGCTACCTTTCACAACAGACTCTTCCTCTCATTCCTGGTCTTGAAGTTGTCGGAACATTCGAAGGCAAGCGATATCTCGCCAGTGCTTCTTCAGGTGGATATGCAGAGAAGGCAACAGCTCATAAGGCGCTACTCGCACCGATTCCTGATGCAGTAAGTGATGAGCAGGCTGTCTGCATGTTGGTTCAAGGAACGACGGCGTGGCATATCTTAAAAACAATGGGACACCTCTCCCCTGGCGAAACAGTTGTAGTTCACGCAGCTGCTGGCGGTGTCGGTACTCTCGCAATCCAATTGGCGAAGATGTGGGGCGCCAAGGTCATTGCAGTTACCTCATCAGATGAGAAGGCAAAACTTGCAAAGTCTCTCGGTGCCGATGAAGTAGTGGATGCGAATGTTGCAGAACTCGGCAAAGCACTTCTTGCAGCAAATGGTGGCAAAGGCGTCGATATCGTTCTTGAAATGGTCGGCGGAGTTACATTTGATGAGAGCATGAAAGCGCTTGGAGATTTTGGTCGAATGATCACCTATGGAATGGCATCACGTACAGCGCCAACTCCAATTCACCCAGGCGCGCTCATGCACGGCTCAAAGACCGTCTCAGGTTTCTGGCTCGCAAATTGCTTTGGCTCTAAGGAAATGCTGGGAGATGTAATTGCCGAGCTATTCCAACTCGTTGCAGATGGAAAGCTCAAGCCGATAATCGGTGGAACTTACCGATTAAACGAAGCTGCCGGCGCCCATCGCGCCATGCTTGCACGAGAGACAACCGGCAAAATCGTTCTTAAGCCCTAACGTTTTGTTGTTCTATTGGAGATAAAGAGCAACGCTTGAGCACTTTTAGAGGCGATAGCGCTATCTGTCGGAACCACTAGGACTTTTACTGTGAGGTTTCCTCGTACCGCTGGCCTCCACGCACATGTAACCGAAGTTGTAATCGTCATTTTTCCACATCCTGCGATCACCTTATTGTTTACATAAAATTTGGCAATTCCCGGTTTGGTAGTTGTTGCAACTAGATTTTGACTGACCCGGAATACGCCGTTTGAAGCTGAGAGTGAAATGTTTGCAATCGGAGTAAATTGCAACATATCTGCCGAGTAATTACTTGAAACCTCGGCCGCCGTGAGTGCTTTATTATAAATACGGACACGTGCAATTACTCCATTCGTACCTGTACTGCTTCGTGCATCGCCGACAATAAATTTATTATTGGTGTTTGCCGTTCTCAGGGATGAAGCAGATGTAAATGTGGCATCCAAACTTCCGTTTACGTAGAGGCAAATTTTCTTCGTGGCACTCGTATTATCCACGGTAAAGACAAAGTGATACCACTCATTAAGGGCAATAGTGGTCGCGCCTCTCAGATCATTTTTTCCGGTTGTATAAAGATTCAGCTGGCGAGGGCTCGTTCCATCTGAATAAACGGAAAAGTGATAATCATTTGTTGCGCCATTGCCAGGCAAATCATCAAACCATTTCGTTAGAAAGATGTTCCAGTTGGTATTGAAATTAGAGAACTTAACCCATACCTCTCCACTCATATCCCCGGATGGGTTGTTCGCAGTTCCAATCGCGGGCTTGCCAAAGTCGAGGTAGCTGGCACCGGAAGTAACCGTCTCGGACCCACCTAATTCCGGTGAGAATTGGGTGCCAACTGCAGAGGCACTGAGACCTGCCACTTGATCAGTCCATGTTGTGCCAGAGACTTTTGATGAATCCGAGAAATCCAAGGAGAATGTTGGTGAAGTTGAAACTGAAGGCAGTGCCGCAAAAGAGAGTTGCGATGTAAAGAGAACCGCACCTGCAACAAATGTTGCGAGTATGGCTCTCTTCTTAATCATTGAAAAAGGATAAGAAAATATTTATCGACGACCACGTCCACCATTGCCACCGCTGCGATTGCCGCGGTAACCGCGACCGCCGCTGCCACCTGATCCACCCTTACGTGGAGCGCGCTTTGGCGCTTCAACGATAGGTACAACGTATGGAATACCTGAAGGTTGCTGTGCACCTGTAACGCGCATGAGTTCTTCGCTCGATGGCTTCACATAAACAGTTGAAGGATTAACGCCTGCGCGTGTAGTGAGGCCCTTGACCGCTTTCTGCTGACGTGTTGTCGCAAGAGAGACCACAGTTCCTGATTCGCCAGCACGAGCTGTACGACCTGAACGGTGGAGGTAATCCTTATGATCCTGTGCAGGATCTACGTGAACTACCAATGAAATTCCATCGACGTGAATACCGCGTGCTGCAACATCTGTAGCAACGAGTGCTGCATTCTCTGACTCTTTGAAGAGCGCCAATGTGCGAGTACGTACTGCTTGAGACTTTCCACCGTGAAGTGCACCAACTGGAACACCAGCATGTGCAAGCTTGTCAGCAAGACGATCAGCACCTCGCTGGGTCTTTACGAAGAGAATAGTCTTTCCATTACGTGCTGCAATCTCAGCTGTGACCTCATCCTTTTCAGATGGATCCATCACAAGGAGGAAGTGCTCCATTGTTGAAACTGATGCGCGGTCATTCTGCAATGAGTGAGTCTTTGGATTCTTGAGGTAGCGACGCACAAGTGCATCCACTCCACGATCGAGTGTTGCTGAGAAGAGAAGACGCTGTCCACCTTGCTTCGCCTGATCGAGAATCTCCTGCACAACAGGCAAGAAGCCCATATCTGCCATCTGATCTGCTTCATCGAGAACTGTAATTTCAAGCTGATCCAACTGAACTTCGCCCTTATTGAGAAGGTCGATCAAGCGGCCAGGTGTTGCAACCAGGATTGCTGTTCCCTTGCGCATTGCAGTGATCTGCTTTGTGTAAGACATTCCACCAGCGATAACCACTGATGCATGTCCAACTGAACGAGCAAGTGGCAGAAGAACTTCATCAATCTGCTGAGCGAGCTCACGAGTTGGTGTAAGAATCAGCGCCAAAGGCTTATGTGGATTTGCGCGCTTCTCAGCAATATTTGAGAGAAGTGCAAGGCTAAATGCGAGAGTCTTTCCAGAACCTGTCTGGCCGCGACCAAGGATGTCGTGTCCAGCAATAGCGTCAGGCACTGTAGCCACCTGAATTGGGAATGGACTCAAGATTCCTTGTGCGCTCAAAGCATTATCCAGCGCTGCTGGAATACCTAGCTCGCGGAAGGTCTTTGCAACTGCATCGAGCGGTGTTGCATCAATGAGGTTTGCATCAGCCAAGTTTGGTGAGATGTATGAATCATCTGCACCGAAATCTTCAGCAACGTTACGACCGCGTCCCTGTGAGAATGAGTGTGGTTCGCTATTGCGACCAGTCGCTGTGCGACGATCACGTGGCGGCTTAGAGAAGTCGCGAGCTGGCTTGTCGAATGAACGAGCTGGCTTGTCGAATGAACGTGCTGGACGCTCTGTGCGATCTGCCGGACGTGATGTGCGCTCTGGCTTGTCGAATGAACGAGCTGGCTTGTCGAATGAACGTGCTGGACGCTCTGTGCGATCTGCCGGGCGTGATGTGCGCTCTGGCTTATCGAATGAACGAGCAGGCTTATCAAATGTTCGTGCTGGACGTTCTGTGCGATCTGCAGGACGTGATGAACGCTCTGGCTTATCGAAAGTGCGCTTTGGCTTATCGAATGAACGTGCTGGACGATCTGTGCGCTCTGTGCGCTCTGGTGAGCGACGCTCTGGACGCTCGTTGCGCTCTGCTACAAACTTAGCTGCGCGAGACTTTGGCTTTCCACCCTTTTCAAATACGCGCTCTGATGCGCTCTGGCGTGGATTGCCCTTAGGTGCGCCTTCAATATCCTTTGACTTTGAGCCAATCTCCTTCTGGAAACGAGCTGCGCGAAGCTTTGAACGATCTGACAGGCGCGCCTCTTTACGAGATGCAGGTACTGCATCGCGATCTGAGTAGCGCACTGTTGTCGTTGGCTTAAATTCTCCCTTTGTACGAGGAGTTGCCTTTGATGCTGTACGAGGTGTGGTTGTGCTCTTTGCGCGTGGAGCTGGAGCTGCTTTCTTAGCTGCCTTTGCTTCTACTGCACGACGTGGCTTGCCCTTCGAGGCTTCGCGACGTGCTTTTCCGGGCGCGGCTGTACGCTTTTGTAAAGTCATTTTTAAGTTTTCCATTTCGAGAGATCAAGCGCGTCTCGATTAGGAACTTCCCTCTGTGGGGCCGACCAAGGTGGAGATAAGACTCGCAAGAAGAGCCTGAATTAGGCTCATTGTTGATTGTTTTGTTACTTGTGTAACAGTGCCAAATTCTACCGTTAATTGGTTTATTTATGAAATCGATGCGGATTACGCATATTTCACGCACCTTTTTCTGCTATCTCCTGGCTCACATTTCTACAACCACTCATCTGTGATGCAAGGAATACCTTGCAAAGTGCTAGCACTCGCACTTTCACTACATATCAATAGAGGCCGGTGAAAAGATTCACTTGCAAGGAAAACAAAAAACAAGTGCATGGAGAGGCGCTAAGAAAATGAAAACAAGAAAAGTTCTCACAACAATCGCAGTAATTTCAATTGTATCTATCGGCTTTGCCGGATCTGCATCAGCTGCAACTAAATCAATCACTTGCTACAAAGGAACACAGAGCAAGGTTGTCAAGGCAGCATCACCAAAGTGTCCAGCAGGTTGGACCACAACAAAGCCAGCAGCTTCAAAGCCAGCCGGCACAACAGCAGCCGCACCAGTTGCAATCAGCGCAACTTATAAGGGCAAGATGTCAGCGCTCTGGTCTGAGTCAAGCATCGATGCATCTGTATCAGGATCATCCTCAACAAATAACGGTGGACTCTCAGACCTCGTTGGTGCCGGAAGCTACGCATCACAAGAGGGAGACAAGTGCATCACTCTCGCAGGTGAAGCAACACTCAAGGGCGGCTCTGATTCGCTCAAACTCGAATTCGTAACACCTAAGTCAACTGCTTGCGGCAAGGATGCAGATGGTCCTACATCAGTTGAAATTAATGGTCTCGCAAAGATCACAGGCGGAACTGGCAAATATGCAGGCGCAACAGGAACCCTCAAAGTAGAAGGTTCATTTGCTTCAAAGCATCCTGCAAATGGCGTCACTGAGAAAGTGGATCTCACACTCACACTCTCAGGAAATATCGTTACAAAGTAATCGCACGAAACCCCAAAGTTAAAGGAGCAGGAAATGCGCAAAATTATCGCAACCGCAGTAATTGCGGCGTTTGGTATTGCTGGTATCGCACCAGCAGTAGCAGCGGATGCAGCAACAATTACCCTTACAGGTGGATCAAAGGCTGTAGTAAATGTTCTTCCAGATACTCTCGTAGCAACAACTAACTCAGCAGGAACAGTTGCATACATTGCCGATGGCAAGTCAATCGCAGGTTGTGACAAGGTAGCGACAACAACTGTCACACCTTTCGTAGCGAAGTGCACATGGCTTCCAACTGTGGCCTCAAAGGTCGTTCTTACAGCTGTATTTACACCAGCTGATACAACTGTGGCAGCAGTAACTTCAGCGGCGGTAACAGCGGCGGTTGGATCACCAACTCAAGGCGTTGTATCACCTATTAGCATCTACGCAGATACCGTTCTTGCTTCAGGCTCAACAGGCGTACTTGCACCTCGCTTTTCAGCGTGTGCAGTTCAATCTGAATACCTTTTGGGGCAGAAGATTGTCTTCCGCGTCTATGGAAATAATGCTGACTTAGGCGGAGCAGTAATGGATAACACCAATACATCTAAGGCTTACATTGAAATTGCAGGCGTCAAGGATCCAATCCAGCTTGCTTATGGAAACCACTCAGGAATTTCATTCTGGACTGGCGTTCTCACAACAGGAACAGCTGCTGGCCAGTATTCAACTCTTGGTGTTATCAACTACAAGGTAACAATGGTTTCAAAAGACATTACAACAGCAAAGGTGCTCGCAACTAAGCGCGTAGCAGTAACTGTTGATGGCAAGACTGAATGGAAGTGGGAGAGCTACTACAAGAATAAGAAGCTCACATGGCCAATCATCGGTGCAACAGGAACTCTCGTTCCAAACTGGACAGCAACATCACTGTTGACTCTCTACGCAGCACCTGCAGCTAAGTAAAGAACTTAACTGTTTCAATAATTCGGAGGGATTGAAAATGAAGGTTACAAAGAAGGTAGCGCTGCGGGTCGCAGTAGCAGCGCTACTCCCGCTGGGATTAATTTCTCCAGCCGGAGCAGCAGATTCAACAGATGTAGTTCTCTATGCACCTGCCGATCTCAAGGGCGTCCCCGCTCTTCCATTTACCGGTGAGACCATTAAGTTCACCGATCCAATTAGCGGAGTTGGCCCTCTCTCGATTTCAGCGATGCAAGGTCCATCCGGAACAGCGATGACAATCTCTGCAACTGGCCTTAAGCCAAGTACAGAAATTTCACTCACCTGGTCAACTGCAAAAGGTGCATGGAAAGCACAGCTCCTACCTAACTCAGTTAACTACACCGGTTATCAGTGGGATAAGTTCAGCGTCATCCTTGCAAAGGTCACAACCGATGCAACAGGAAGCTTCAAGCTCGATACAAAGATGCCTGAGGATTTCGGCGGCCCACACGATATCTATGCAGTTCTAGATGGCGTAGCGATCGCAAAGGGTGGCGTCCAAATGACGCCTTCAGTTTCAATTACTCCTAAGAGTGGACCAGTTGGTACCCCTGTCACAATCACTTATAAGGGCATGGGTCCAAATCTCTACACAGCTGGTATCTCAGTTCTCTGGGATAGTAATTTTGCGGGAGAGGCTCAATCGATCTGGACTCGTGGAAGCTCAACATTCAATATCTACGCGTCAGGAACCGTTGGAAAGCACGTCGTCTGCGCGATGGATGGAATTGGTGTTCAGTACATGAATATCAACCAATCCCCCGTTCCTTATGCAGGTGGCGATTGCACTAACTTCACAGTGACTAAGGACAATGGCCCAAAGCCAGCCTTCGTTACCTATCCTCAAGATGTCACACCTACAACAACTCAGCGCACTCTCATGAACGAGCAGCTAGATCCGGCTTCCAAGGCAGTCATGAAGGTTTCAAAGAGTGAAGGTGTCGTCGGAGAAAAGATAAATATCAACGTCACAGGACTCGCAGCTAAAACTGAGTATGCAATTACATGGGCTAATGTCGTTGGCTCACGCGTGAACTGCACAACAGGCACTTGCTGGGTCTACAGTGGCGAGAAGATCGCGACCGTTACATCTGATGACAACGGTTCAGTAGTTACAGACGTTGCTATTCCAGATCACCTCGGTGGATTCCACGCTCTTCAAATCAAGAAGGGTGACCTTGCACAAGCTCAGCAAAGTATCTTTGTAAAGCAGAGCATCTTCATCAATAAGGATAAGAAGGGTGTTTCAGTTGCTGGCATCGCCAAGGCCTTTAATTCAACAGCACCAGAACCACGCAACGCATCAGGCACACCTACTTTGAAGTTTAAGGCTGGGGAAGAAATTACAGTTGCTATGAAGGGCGTCGGCTGGACACAGCTCGATAACACAATGGCACTTACATATGACAATAACTATGTTGGTTATGGATGTGGCTTCAATTCAGATGGTTATATGGTGATCCACCTTCGTGCGACAGGTGCTCCAGGAACACACATCATCGATCTCCACCCATTGATGTACACAAACCAACCATCATTTGCTAACACTCAATTTGGAATGCTTCCTGTGCTCTCATACAACACAGATTTCTTTGGGTTAGCACTTGGATATAAGCAGCCTGCAGTTCACTTTGAAATACAGATTGTGAAGTAAAGGCAAGCGCACTCTCCGCAGTAAGGCTAAAGCCTCATCACTCGTTAATCTTCGAGAGGTGAGGCTTTAGTCATTGCCGCCTTTGCAACTCCTGCAGGCAACCACCAATTCCACTTACCTAAAATCGTCATCACGCTAGGAAGAAGTAGTGTGCGAACGATTGTTGCATCTATCAAAATCCCTAAGGCGAGACCAACGCCTAACTCCTGCAGACCAGCGATATGACCATTGGCTAGACCGCCGAGGGCTCCAACCAAGATAACTGCTGCAGCTGTAACAACGCCTCCGGTATGCGCCAATCCTTCCTTGATCGCCTCTCTCGTTGATTCTCCCTTATCCCGAGCCTCGCGCATGCGAGAGACGATAAAGACTTCATAGTCCATTGATAGACCGAAGAGAACGGCGAAGAGGAAGACAGGAACCCAGCCCTCAATTTGAGAGACGTGATACGTACCCAATATCGATGAGAGGAAACCAAATCTAAATACGGCGACCAATAAGCCGTAGGTTGCAGCGAGAGAGATGAGATCGAGCGCAACTGCAATCAGAGGCAGAATCAACGATCTAAATGAGCGAATGAGCAGGAAGTATGCGATTGCAAGAGCGGCAATAAATATAAATGGGAATGTTCCATAAACTACATTGAGAAAGTCCACGCCTTGCGCCGCTGCTCCCCCAACATAGATCGTCGCTCTCTTTGCAAGCTCAGATCCAGGGATGTATCTCTCTCGTAATCGCTTTATAAATGCCTTCGACTCTTCTGATCCAAATTCATGAATTCCCATGATGAAGATTCGTTGGTAGCGCCCAGTTGGATCCACATACTGCGGAGTGCTATCTGCCTGACCACCTAATACTTCGTCATCGATGATGATGCTTAAACCCAATTTAGTTCTCAGTTTTACATTCTCTGGCAAGAGAGCCTGACCTGGTTTACCGTAATCAATCACGACAACTGTAGGTGTAACAATTCCCGGTCCGACATGATCGACAACAAAGTTAAGTCCTTGCGATGATTCGATTCCAGATGGAATCGCACGAAGCGACGTTGGTGTGAGATCGAGCCATGCAATGGAGCTCGCTGCAATCAACAGTAGTAAGACACCGCTCACTAATACCTGCCATGGTCGCTTGATAACCAACGTTGCAATCTTCGCCCAAAGGCCTTGCATCTCATCACTGCGATTAAATGCACCCATGATGAAATATGGGCGAACTCCTGTCGCACCTAGGTAATACAACATCACCGGCTGCAAAGTAATTGCAGCGAGAACTGATACAACGGGAACTACTAGCCCCGCTGCCCCAAGAGAGCGAATAAATGGAATAGGAACAAGAAAGAGAGTGGTGAGACCAATCGATGCGGTAAGCCCTGAGAGGAGAACGGTTCGCCCAGCGGTCGCCATTGTTCGGACAATCGCACTTTCGCGATCGAGTGGGTTAACTTTGATTTCTGAGATAAATCGATGAGTGACGAGAATTGAATAGTCGATTGCGAGTCCAAGGCCAACTAGTTCTACTACATTCGGAATATATAGAACCATTAATACGTGGTCTGCGAGAAGATAAACAGCTGAGATAGCTGCAGCGATTGTCGCGCCTGCTGTAATAAATGGAATGACTACAACTCGTGAAAGACCAAAGATTAGAACTAGGATAAAGAGGGCGACACCAATTGCGAGAATGCCACCGCCTTTAAGGTCAGAGCTCAGAATTGGTTCAAAGTCACCTTGTATTGCAGGTGGCCCCGTCACCATTGCACCCGATAGCCCCTGATCTTTGAGCGCATCACGCAACTGCGCTGTTAACTTTGCGGCATCTTTAAGATTGAGTGAGGTTCCGATTCCTGAGTACAGGATCCCATCGAGAACTTTGCTCTGGATGACCTTGCCGGTTGGAATTGATTTTGCTGCAGCCTCTACCTTGGATTTATAAATGTTAATTTCTTCGGTAGTTGCATGGTTAAAGTAATAGACAACGGTAAAGGTTCCTTCTGAATTCTCACCGAAGTTTGTAACAGTGATCTCTTCTGCCTTAGTCGATTCTGAACCTGGCACTGCGAGCGAGGTAGAGAGCTTCGCATTGACGCCTAGTGAGGCAAATACCCCAAAAACCCCCACCACTATCCAGATTGCAATCACTACGAGTCGAAATCGAATGACCTGGCGGGTAAAGGTTTGCAGCATTGCTTACTTCTTAAATTTAGGAAGATGGAGATCGAATTGAATTGAAATGACTCGAGTAGCGACTACAACCAAGCCTCCGGCGATAACTGCAACTGTTTGGGAAGCGTTGAGTGCGTGAAGCGCCACGAATGTTGATGCCCCCATCAACGCTGAGGTGCCGATTGTTTCGCGGTGGAGAAGAACTGGCTCAACTTGGCAAAGTACATCTCGAAGAAGGCCACCAGTGACTGCGGTAATGACTCCGAGGATGATGCATGAGTACCAAGGGATATTGATTTCAAAGGCGAGCTGCGTTCCAGAGAGAGTGGCCGTAGCTAAGGCGAAGGTGTCGAGAATAAGCAGTAACTTTCCAACGTGCGTTACGCGCCTAAAAGTCAGAGTGATGATGACCGCGGCTAGGACCGATGCAAAGATCCACGGATCTGTAATCCAGACTGGAAGGATTCCAAGGAAGACATTACGAAGTGTTCCGCCTGAGATTGATGCGATTGTGGCGATAAATGTGATTCCGCCGTAATCGAGACCTCGGTCGGCCGCGATACGTGCTCCTACAAGCGCAAAGACGAATGTTGAGAGAAGGTCGAGCGCATGAAGCAAAGTCATGGAGAGAGTTTAGTCGTTGCCTGCCTAAGGTTGGGCTAATTCGATGAGTGCCTGCTCGCTTACACGGTAAACGGTCCACTCATCCATGGCTACTGCACCAAGTGATTTATAGAATTCGATTGCAGGTTCATTCCAATCAAGAACCCACCATTGGAAGCGCCCGTATCCGCGCTCTTCGCAGATCGCCGCAAGGTGCTTTAAGAGAGCTTTACCGAAGCCGAGTCCACGATACTGCGGACGGATAAAGAGATCCTCAAGATAGATTCCATGCTTGCCTTGCCAGGTCGAATAATTTAAGAACCAGATAGCTAATCCAGCGATCTCCCCGTCGACTTCCACTAGATCGCAGAAGACTTTTGGGTTTTCACAGAAGAAGGATTGAAGGATCTGCTCGCGGGTTGCCTTCGCCTCATCCGGCGCCTTTTCGTAGAGTGCAAGCTCGTAAATAAGGGCGAGAATTTCTTCCACATCTTCAATTTTGGCGGGGCGAATACTCATCTGAGAAGAATACTTTATGAAATATGTCGTTCAGGCGGGTTGCTGAAGTAGGCTACCGCAATGTCATTAAGCAACGATAAGAATTGGTGGCGCCAAGCTGCTATCTACCAGATCTACCCACGCAGCTTTGCAGATAAAGATGGAAATGGAATTGGCGACCTCAAAGGCGTCACTTCACGAGTGGATTACCTCAAATCACTCAGCCTCGATGCTGTCTGGTTATCACCTTTCTATCCTTCAGCGCTTGCAGATGGCGGCTATGACGTCGATGACTATCGCAATGTTGATCCAAAACTTGGAACCCTCGATGACTTTGATGAGATGCTTGCAGCGCTTCACAACGTCGGCATTCGAGTCTTTGTAGATATCGTTCCTAACCACTCTTCAAATCTTCACCAGTGGTTTAAAGATGCAATCGCATCAGAGCCAGGATCTGCAGAGCGCAATCGCTATATCTTCCGCAATGGTCGTGGCGACAATGGCGAGCTTCCTCCTACTGATTGGCCATCTCACTTCGCACCATCTGCATGGACACATGAATCTGTCTGGGGTGGCGCAGGCAACCAGTGGTACATGCACTGGTTCGCTCCTGAACAGCCTGACTGGAACTGGGATAACCCAGAGGTCGAAGCTGACTTCCTTGAGACGTTGAAGTTCTGGGCTGACCGTGGAGTTGATGGATTCCGTATCGATGTGGCACATGCGTTGAAGAAGGATCTCTCCGAACCGCTTCGTATGCGCGACACAATGGAATATGAAGAGCCACGTAATCTCAATGGCACCGGAATCTTGATGGATCGCAATGAAGTTCTCGAGGTCTATAAGACTTGGCGCACTCTCTTTAATTCATATGATCCACCACGTGTTGCTGTTGCCGAAGCAAATGTTCACCCAAGTCGCCTTCCGCTCTATGCAAGTGAAGAGACTCTGGGTCAGTGCTTTGACTTCCGTTTCATTGAGGCAACATTTGATGCTTCAAGCTTTAAGCATTGCGTAACCGATAGCCTTGAGATGGCGAAGAAGAATAACTCTTCAACAACTTGGACTCTAGGCAACCATGATCAAATGCGTTATGCGACAAAGCTTGGCCTGCATCCTGTTGTCGACCGTGATGCGTGGCTGCTAGGAAATGGCAAATCTCATCCTGTTGACTTTGAAATTGGTACACAATCATCAGTTGCCGCCAATGCATTTATCTTGGCTCTACCTGGTTGTACATATATCTACCAAGGCGATGAACTTGGAATCCACGAAGTAGCTGATATCCCCGAAGATCAGATTCAAGATCCGATCTACCTGCGTAACCATAAGCAGGCAAAGGGTCGTGATGGCGCGAGAGTTCCTCTTCCATGGACTCGCGAAGGTAAGAACTTTGGATTTGGCAGCGGCGAACCACATCTTCCTCAGCCAGAATGGTTTGGAAGTTACTCAGTTGAAGCAGAGAATAACGTTCCTGAAGCTCCACTCGAAATTTTCCGCAAGGCGTTGAAGCTTCGTCGAGAATTACAATGTGCCGAAGAGATTACATGGCATGAGACCACCCGAGATAATGTCTTGCACTTTAGCCGCCCTAATGGCTGGAACTGCATCATTAACTTCAAGGGTGGAAAGTATTCAATGCCCAAGGGAGAGATTCTCCTTGCAACCCAGCCGGTCGTGGATGGAAAGATTCCTCCAGCAACGACCGTCTGGTTTAAAGGTTAAGGTTTAGGAAACTCCGAGAATATCTACAACGAAGATAAGTGTTTCGTTGGGACCAATCGGACCTGCACCTGCTGCGCCGTAACCCATTGAAGGTGGCAGTACAAGTAGTCGACGTCCGCCAACCTTTGCGCCAGGCAGACCCTTCTGCCATCCCTCAACAACTTGTGCCAATGGGAATGTTGCAGGCTGGCCAGCCCAAGAAGATTCAATAACTTTTCCATCAGACCATGACATCAAGTAGTAATGAACTGTGAGAGTAGAAGTTGGAAGTACCTCTGCACCTGTTCCGACAATGATGTCCTTTGTAATCAGCTCTGTCGGTGGAGTTCCAGTAGGTTTTGAAACCTGAGGAACCTCACCTGGATTTGCCGTAACTGTAGGAAGAGATCCAGCTGACGATGATGTATCTGATGAGTTCATAGAGAGTCCTCCTAGGACGATGACGGCGATAAGGCCAAGAACGATGGCCGATGCCAAGATGTGGCGGGTCTTCTTCATGGCATGAACCCTATCTTTTTCCTTTTCACACCTCTGTATTAGACTCGCGGTATCACTCCAGGCGAAGGCCTTGGACTTTAAGGAGAACTCAATGGCGCCTCGTAAGCCACGTAAACCTCAGGCAGTTGATGCACTGGCGCTCAATATCTCTCGATGGATTTCGCAGCATGGCTTGCAGAGCGATCCATATCTCAACGGTCTCCTCGAGGCGATTGATACCAAGAAGGATCTCCACATCTGGGCCGAACTCAATCCAACAGAGTATCTCCCCCATCCGCAGACAAAGGCGGGTGCACAATCTTCTCGTATGGTCCGAATCTTGACCGTTATTCGTAACGTTCTCGTCTTTGCTCCAGTTGCCCTCACATGGGCGGCAGTCAGCGCTGCGACCTCTGGCTTCTCTCAATACATCTCTGCAAATGGTGCAGATGTCGTCAACTTCCTCGATTTTTGGCAGAACGGGTATGAGATATTGGGCAGTGAGTGGCGGATTGGAAATGTTGCTCGCCTTGACTTCCTTATCGTGCTACTCGTTATCGTCCTTACTCTCTACATTTCACAGGCTGGCCATAAGGTCGAAGAGATTCAAAACGCATCTGAAGATGAGATTGATCGCCAACGCCTAGCCCTTGCCATTGAAATCCATGCAGCTCTTCACGATAAGCGAAAGATCACTACCGTCACCATGAATGCAAGTCTCGCAGGCGCAATTTCGCGATTGGTCTCTGCGACTAATAGCCTCGATGGTGCAGCTCGAGAAATTGAGAAGGCGACCCGAAAGCTTCCACGTGCGTAAAGTCAGAGTTCGACGAGTCGAAGAAGATGCCACCCACCAAGGTGGTTGGCTCTTTGCTGATTCATTCCTTGCCTTGATGGTTATCTTCCTTGCGACCATCTCATTCGTGCCATCTCTCGGTGGAGGTCTGACTGGTACAGGAAATATTGGAAATATTGCCGGCGGAAATTACGTCAAGGGTCTCAATATCGCCTATGAGAAGTTCGATGCTGCACAGATTCAGAGGGATATCGATGGCTTCATCGCAGGTGAGAAACTTCCTCGAAATTCAAAGGTCCTCTTCGCCAAGATTGTAGGTGGGTATAACCCAGCGTCAGAGGGTGAGAATGAGGCGAAGTTCCGTGCACTTCTCTTTAGCGCGCAGATTCAGAAGTCAGAGATTGCCTACTTCCAAGATGCAAAGATTGATCTTGGGGCGAGTAAATTGTTGAAGCCTAATCAGATTGTCTTGCGCCTTACCCTCTCACCCCAGTAGGAGCGAGTAACGCTTCAAAAGTGGAGAAGGTTTAAAGGCCGACGATTCCGAAGATGGTCCCGAAGAATGGGACCACGACAATGAGTTTGCCGAGAACTTCTGATTGCTTCACTCGGACGAAAGCTACGCGAGTATCAACATCGACAGTATCTTGAGTTGCAGACTTAACAATTCCTGTCTGCTTTCCTTGACCAGCGACTTCTACGACTACCTTTGAACCAACTGCGTATTCACCTGCATGCTTGTAGAGAACAACACTTGATTTTGCAGAACCCATCGCACTTGAGAGTCCGTTCTCAGGATGAATTATTCGGAAGCCGAGCGAAAAGAGGACGACGATAATTGCGGCAAGGGCAATGAGCTTCGTCTTCATGGTTAAAGTCTAACCTACGACTAACGCTTCTTGGCTGTCTTTGGAGCGGCCTTTTTAGTAACTGCAGCCTTCTTAGCGGGGGATTTCTTCGCAGCAGGCTTCGAGCTCTTCGCAGTCGTACGTGCAGCCTTCTCAGAAATCTTATTAAGCCATGCCTCAATATCAGCATCATCAGTTACCGGCGAGACCGTGATTGAAGGTTCGATTCTTGGCTCTATTGCAACAACTTCTTCCGCGAAAACAGCTTGAGAAGAGCTCTTCTTAGACTTCTTTGAACTCAATGATGAGATCAACGCCTTTGCCGTTGCAGACCAATTGATGCGGTTGAAATTCTTTACGAACTGCTGAAGGGTAAAGAGAAAACCCGTAAAACCTTCTGGCTTTCGAGATACAGGCGGGCGCGCAGGTCCTGGCTGTTGTGAGTTTTCAGAGTCAGTATCTTCGTTGACATTTCCACTACCCATGCCGAGCATTAAGCGGCTAGTGCGGCTATCTGGGCGACCTACACCACGCCAAGTAGCGACTTCAATAACACTTCCCTGTGTCATCTTTCCGACAACAATCTTCTGGCCATCGGGAAGATCGATCACCAATGGTGAATCAGATATTGGAAGTGGAAGCTTAGAGACCTTAGGTGCGCTCTTATCGCCCTCTTGATTAGCCAATTGAGAAACCAATCGCATTGGTGTAGTCATCGGTATTTAAATCCGCAAGCGCGATAGCTCCAACACTTGAGGTGCAAGAGAAATCATCTGAGTTGGCATTTCCACTTGTTCCACCGCTTAGAGAGATTGTGCCATTTCCATCAATGGGATATGTATTGAGTGCACCATTTGAAACGCAAACGATGTGATCATTGGCAGAATACTTTGCAGTGTTGTAAGACTTGTTGGTAAAGAATTGGAATGTAACTGTCTGAGGCAAACACCCTGCAGCTACGCCAGCATCTGAAGTTGTACCGGCTACCTGAGGCTTACGGCTATCGCCAATCTTAAATCCTGCAAATACAAAACCGTTGATAGTGAATTCACGGACAGGTTTGATGAAGATGTAATCGTCACATGTTCCAGAGAGTTCTCCCTGCGCATATGTAAATCCGCCGGTGCCGCCTCCGCCGCCTGTTCCGGCGGGGCCTTGTGCACCATTAGCGCCGTTAACTCCATCTGCACCGTTACGGCCATTACATACATATGAAACTGTGCCATCTGCTGCTGTGAGCTTTACGCCACCAGCAAGACATGTTCCTTGATTTCCGGTAAATGCGATAGCAAGAACACCAGCGCCTGGTGCACCTGGTGCTCCCACCGCACCTGGCGCCCCATCGAGGCCATCCTTACCGTCTTTGCCATCTTTACCATCCATACCAATGAGGCCATCCTTGCCTGCAACTCCTGCAGGTCCTGGATCTCCCTTTGGTCCGACGAGTAGAGCGAGAACCTGATTGAGGTTGGCTGCTGCAGATTTCGTTCCAAAGAAGTAATTCTGAGAATTGGAAGAGTTGGTTGAATCCGCATAGGCGACACCGACGCGAGTCAATGAGAGCACAAGGAGGATTAGCGCGAACTTCTTCATGGCTTCATTATCTCCGGATTCTCGTCAAAAGAAAACTTATCCTCGTTGGATGAGTAAATGGCGCTATAAATAGAGTGAATTACAGGTGCTACTCCCGCCAATAGGAGCAAGAGGTCGGCTCGTTGGTCGAGCAAGAGTGGCTTGAGCGATATCTGGCGGAAGACTATGAATGCAATCGCCGAGATGATGGCTGATTCGAGAAGGATATTTCGTGGAATTCGTGAACTCTTTAAGAAGGCGATCCGACTGAATCGGATGAAGATTAAGAAGTATGGAAGAGCGAAGAGGATTGCCACGAAGAAGGCTCGAGCGGCAGATTCTGTCCAGATATAGATAAATGCAAAATTCATTAAAAACACTGCAAGCGCGGTAATTGGTGAGCTCACTCGAGCGATAACAAATGATTCATCGCGAGATTCTGAATTATCACTTCTCTGAAGCACGATTGCGTCGGCGAAGCCACGAATTAAGAGCATGGCAGCCACAGTCGCAACATGAATAATTGTCAGCGAACGGAGAGCATGGTCTGTATAGATAACGCTATTGATAAGCGCGTGGCCAAAGTAAAAGACTCCTGCTCCGACAACGCTTGATCCGATAACTCCGAGGAACTTAATGGGATCTGCTCCACGAATCGATTGTGGCTCAAAGTCACGGTTGATTGTCTCTCGCAAGAGCGCAGCGAAGAGAGATGGACCAACCCATGCAATTCCGACAGCAAGTGAAATCAACACATCTCTGAAACTCGTGACATTTCCAGTAAAGAGTTCAACAGCCCAGAAGCCAAGCGTTGCTGCCACTCCAGCGAATGCATCGAAGATTGCAATCGCTGCAACGATGATGAAGATGGTCATCGGAGTCGATGCCAGCCCATAGTTGCGACCGACCTCGATTCCAGCAATTGCTCCTGATGCAAGACCCACAAGAGGTGAGAGACCGTAGAGATTTGAAGAGATGCGATGGGCAACTTCACCTTCGCGAATGAGCAAGAAGCGAAGTAGCGATGGTCGCAATGAGAGAAGTGATTGAACGCGAACTCGATAAGGAGCTTTCTCAAGTCGATCCCAGAAGTTCTCTTCGCCATCAAGAATTGGATCAGTCAGGCGCGGCAAGACCTGGGTGCTTCTAAATGGGATAAAAGTGTATTTGCGAGCACGAATTGTTGAAACGATTCCCGTTAAAAATACAAAGATGGCAATGATCAAGGTCAGGTCGAAGAGGTTAGTTGTTCCGGTATTGGTCTGCGCTTGAATAAGGCTTACACCTGCAACAACTGTTCGAGGCGATCCCTTGCCATTGGTAACGATTGAGTACGCCCCCGTTGGAAAATCTGCAGGGATAAAGAGTGAGTAGACGACATATCCAGCTGCGTTCTTATCGCTAGCGGCAAAAGTCTTTGTAGGTTGACCATTTCCCTCGAGAGTCACAATCCACTTCTGTGTATACGCTCCCCCACCGAGCACCACTTGCTGCTCGCGACCGCGCTCCCATGTGAGTAACGGAATATCAAATGCCTGCGCAGCAGTTGGTGCAAGGACGATTGCAATCAGCGCAAGTGCAATTAACTTAAAGCGCTTCATCACGAATCGCCCTTCAAGGTGTCGATAATCAACCAGAGGCCGACACCGACAGGTATAAGAATCATCAACATCTTTGGCGTCATTAACTTGCCGATCCACGGAATGACGAAGAAGACAACACCGCTCATATCTTCAGCCTTTGGCTTCTGCACATCGGGAGATGGATTTGCATCACCCTTCATTACCCAACCGTTGACTGGATCTCCACCGATGATGCGGTGGGTAAAGATTCCTACAGATTCACCACTAAACCGGCGAGCTGTATAGGCAGCGATATCGCCGAGCTTGGGTTGAGTACGCGGAGTTGGCGCAAGGAGAACAACATCTCCCGGCATGATTGTTGGCTCCATAGAACCAGTAAGAACAATACGAGCCTTTACAAATCCAGATGCAGAGAGCACTGAGAATGAGATCAAGATTCCACTGAGTGCATAGCCCAGATACTTGATGACATTATTAATCTTGGTATTGCGCTTCTGGGCGGAAGTTGCAATGCGCTCAGGTGGAGCCTGTACAAACATCTTAGATTTAGTCGGGGCGATATCAGTCGGTGTAATTAATACTGTTCGCTCACCGTGTTCATTTGAAATAGTTACCAATACTTTTGAATCTGGAAACTGTGATTGACCCTCTACCCACATCTCTTCTGTTGATGTTGCATCAAAGAGGGGGCGTCGTATTACCTCTGAGGTCATGATCCGTGCTTGACGGTCTGAATCGTAATTCTGCGAATCAACGTGGCATCCGCGAAAGTTGGTGTGCGGTCTGGGTCAAATGTGACTTGGATAGAGCCGAGATCGCTTGCAAATTCAGTTGAGCCTGCACTTGTATCTGTGAGTACATCGAAATCAGTATATGAAGAGTCGTAGGCAAGGACAGTCGAAGAATCTTTATACCAGAATCGAGCTAGGTCATATGTTTGATACGAGCCACCGTTAGCTGATGTGGCAGATTCGCTCACCGTCAACGCTGTGCCGGTCTCTCCATAGACCTGAATGATGAAGTCGTTGCCGACACATGTGTCATCAAGATTTTCTAGGATGATTGAATCAAGGCTGAACTTTCCAGAACCAGAATCATTGATAAATCCTGCGTAAGGAATGATGGTAATGCCGCCCACAGTGTCGCAGGCGGTTGTCGTGGTGAATCCTTGACCAAATTCAGTCTTTGTACTGCCAGATGTCAGAGCAATATTTGCACCATATGCAATGCCTGTAACTGCCAGGATCATTGCAATTGCCTTCACGAGGAAGGGCTTTGAGCTACCAGTTTCTTCAAAATCTCCATTTTCAGCGTCCTCAAAAGCATATGACTCATCAAAGTCATCGCTCTCATAACGCTTTAATAGGTTCATTTACTTCTTTCTCTATCTTGTACTAAAAGAACATGCTTACAAACTAGGCCTAGACCCATCTTCTAACTTCTCCCTTTATACACGGATAGAAGCGCACCTTTTAAAGTGGCTTCTATCCGTGTACTAGAGAATCGTTAAATGGGTTGGATTAATTCCTTAGTTGCTCTGGAGTGTGAGCTTGTAGACAGCACCTGAAGTTGCAGATGGAGTCGAGAAGCCAAGGTCAAATGAGTAAGTTGATGACGCATTTGTTCCAAGGTTTGCTGTGACTGTTCCAGCTGAAACTGTAGGTGTTGTTGCTGTAATTCCGATTGTCGCTGTTGTGAGAGCGACTGAACCTGGCGCTGTTGCAATCTGTAGAGGAGTTGCAGATGTATCGCCATAAGCGTTAAGGCTCAAGGTCTTACCCTGGCAACCAGATGAAGATGCATCAAGACCTGAGAATGAGATCGTTGAGAGCATAAATACTGGGCTTGAGCCATTAACAAAAGTCACCTTTGGTGAAATTGTGATTGAGCTATCGCATGCAGCAGTTGTCTGAACACCCTGACCGAATTCAATTGAAGATGATCCGAGTGAGATATTAGCTGCGAGTGTTGAACCAAGTACCGCTACAGCTGCAACTGTTGCAAGGCCTGCGAGTGACTTGAGGTTGCTCTTCTTTGGAGCAGACTTACGTGGCGCGGGTGCGCTGTTTTCAAACTTTAGGATTTCCATTCCTATATTCCCCATTCTAATTAACGATTCCACCTCATTTACTGCACCTTCGCCTCATAGTGGGATGAGGTCTAGGTATGCCCGCTCATTGCTGAGCGAGAATTCTTTACGGCGTCGCTGTTGGTGACGGCGATGCACTTGGAGCAGGCGCTGGTGCGCTTGCTGATGGATTGTCGATTGTTTCGACTGTGGTGCGGTGTACAAGCTGACCATCGATATTGACAGTCTGAGCGCTTGGATCGATAAAGAAGGTGACATCTGCATTATTAGCTGAGAGGACGCTTCCATCGTAGATAGATGTACCGCTGACAGATACTGCAGCGCTTGCAAGGAGCGTGCCTGAGATTGTGTTACCTGTACCTGTTAAATATGAAAGTAGTAGCGCAGTTGAATCGCTGATGTTATTTGCAGGAACAATTGAAGGAAGAGTTACCTGCATGACCTTTGCATCGGGAATTGGGCCGATGCCAATTTCCTGTGATGAGCCATCAATTAAACGAACGCGAAGCTTCTTGCCTGCACAATTTTGAAGATCAAGATTAGAAACTGTCACTGCGCGAACGCGGAAGAAACCTGCAGATGGATCTGCATCAGTTGGCTGACCATGCCACTCTTCGCCCATTGCGATGAAGATTTTGCTATCGCATGCGATTGCTTGCTGTGATCCTTGACCGAATTCAAGCGCACCGTTACCAACGGTCACGCTTGCAGCAAATGTAGACATGATGAATGGGATGAATCCCATTACAGCAACGCCGAAGACAATCTTCGATTTATATTTCTTGCCTCCGCCAAAACCAGAGTTAACGGGACCGCTCAGCGGTGAATGCAATGTCATGCGAGCGCTCCCTTCATCTAGATATGACTCGTCAGACCACCTCTAGAGATAGTCTCCAGGGGTGACATTTCCGGCAATCCTAGACCTTGGGTTTGCCGTAAGTAAAGTTGGCGAGAGGGTGTTGCGAGCCTAGGGAAAGGGGATGGGAACCTATTTGAGCGTTCCGCCACCTTTAACAGTCGATAGGTCGAGGCCCAATGGGCGCAAGGTCATAACCGCCCCAGATTTAGCTGCGCTGCAGTAGGTGGGGTCGGTGACAGGCTTGGTGACGGCGATAAATCGCAAGGTGAGCGAGCGCCCGGAGAGTCCCCCGCTCCACGTGCTGATGAAGAGGCCGTTATAGCTATTGATGAGGTTGATAAGGCGGTTGGTCTCGGCTGAGAGGATCACAAGGCCGGTCTGGTCACCGAAGATGAGCTCATTGCCCTCTATGGCGTTGTTGGGAGCGCCCTTTTGGAGGGCATCGAACTTCATCCCAGAGGTGCCATTGATGCAGACCATCGTGTACTCACCTTTTGGGTCGCTCGTTGCGGCATAGATATGAGGCAAGAAATATGTGGTTGCACGTGGGTCGATTGCACCAGTTGTAGGGACCTTCACTACGTATTTAGGCTGAATCTCAAGCGGAAGGCCAGGGCCCTCAGCTGTTGCGCTATCGGAGGACTCTGCCAATGGAGATTCACTGCTCTGAGTTACCGGCGGGCGAGAGATGACCGGCTCTGGCGTAAATGAGGCTGTTGGGGAAGGCGATGCGGTCGGAGTCTCTGGGGTAATAGTGACTGTCGTTGACTCCTGAACCTGAACTACCGGCTCAAGCATCTGCGGATCCGATGACAACTCATCTGCCAGTGTTGGTGCAATTGTCGAGATGACAGCGGCAAAGAGGGTAAATGCGAGAAGCCTGGAGATGATCTTTACTGATCGCTTTTCGGAGTGCCAGTAATCATTAAATCGGTATCGCAACCGATCAATGAGCTCATCCATGGACATATTCGAAATATACCTTCCCCGTAGCCTTGCGGTCTAACCCTTGAGGGGAATTAACCCAATTTACCTGGGATATAGACCAGTCCGAGCGATTTCATCTCTTTC
>CANGLK010000019.1 GCA_947454735.1 Candidatus Nanopelagicaceae bacterium | reverse complement strand
CATGGCGCCATTGCATACCAACCATAGGTGTGAACTTGTCCGCGGAAGGGAACTGTAAATTCAAGCTCTTTCCACTTCAAGGAGGCAATACGCCCACCGCCATCGAGATCGATCGCTAATTGAAATTCTGCATCATCAATAAATTGCATTACACGCTCTTTCGTTAAGTATTACTTGAGTTCGCGGCTGTATGGCGGGTTAGCACCCGGACGAGAACATGTAATCGCTGCAGCCTTAGCTGCGCGATGGAGAACCTCTTGTAGAACATCAGTTGTGAGAGCCATGACGCCTTTTTCAACAAGTGCTTCAACAATGATTGCACCGACTGTATCGCCTGCACCCACAGTATCTGCAACAACAATCTTCACTCCAGGTACTTCAACTGCGCCATCTTCAGTAAAGCCAATGAGGCCTTCACTTCCGCGAGTAACAACTACGAGAGCAGCTCCATCACGGACCCAACGCTCTGCCACTTCATCAATACTCTTATCGGGAAATAGCCAGGCAAGATCATCATCGCTTACCTTGATAACAGATGAGATAGCTGCCCACTTTTCAACTGAAGCTTCATAGAGATCGCGATCTCCCATTACTGATGGGCGAATATTTGGGTCGTAGACAATGGGTGCAAACTCTGCAACGTGCAGCGCCCAGTCGTAGAGAACTACTTCGCTTGGTTGAATAACTGTGACGAGAGTACCGATGTGCAAAACGTTTGGCTTGTAACGAGATGGATCTGGTAACCAATCAAGTGAGAAATCAAATGTTGCAGTTCCATCAATTTTAAATTCATAGGATGCGCTGTTATTGGCATCGAGTGAAACGATCGCTAAACACGTTGGCTTATCGCTGGTAAGTGCGAGATCTAGCTTGACCTCATCATCAAGGAGCTCTTTACGTGCAGCAACGCCATATTGATCGGTTGAGATTCCATCGATGAAATGGACATCCTGTCCCAAACGAGCGAGCGCTTTAGCGGTATTTGCTGGCCCTCCACCGACATGGGGAGCTCGCTCTGTTGAACCAGGTGCCACCGGAATCAGATCGATTAATACTTCGCCGCAGACCCAGATACTCATGGGGCCATTCTGCCTTATGAATTGTTACTTTCGGTCTATCAAGCTCTTGATGGAATCCACGCAGAGTTGTATCCACGACCCTCAATAATCATTAATCGTTATACGGCCACCAGGAGATTCGATATTATTCATCTCCGACAATCCAGCAATGGTGCGTCGTCCGCCTGGGGCTCCCATTCATGGGGGCCTTCAGTGCTTTCAAGGCCTCCATATTCTTGGTTCAAATCCTTGATGAATTACTGGTTGGAGCATTTGCCAGAGTTTTTTAACTTCTTCCCCTGCTCGACTTTGTTCAATCTCTTTCTGGATTAATCGGTTGTAAATATATAGAACGCTATCAATCAGCTGAACTCCCACACTTAGGTGAGATTCAATATGCTCAACTTTGATAATGCTCTTGAGGTGATTGTGATACTTCCCTTTTGTTGACTCGATTTGGTACATCGCAAAATGTTTCATAATTTTCGCTTCATATGAAATCTGGTCTGAAATAATAGTTACCTGCTCTCCCTTCAGATTTGCCCAGAATTCAATCGAATCGAGCAAATTTCTAAAGGTTACAAAATGTGGATTCTCTTCTCTGCCATATCTCTCTTTAAGAGATTCAATCTCCACGCCCTGGATCAGAAGAGTTGTTTTGAGGCCGGCTATACCTTTTAATAACTTTTTATAAATCCCCAGCCTAAGATTTAACTTTCCTGATAACGCTTCCCAACCATGTACACCTTGCATAATGGAATGCCCATGGATTTCTGCGCTTTCACTTACCCCCAACGCTTGAGCATGCGACAAAACCGTATGGGCCAAGTGATCTAGATTCACGAGTTCACTCTCATCCACGATTAGGGCGCCCTGAAGATAGAAGAGGTTGTTGTAGGACTCGTCGGTGAAGGCATAGAGCATCGAGGGAGACTGGCACCATTCGGTGCTCTCAAACGAGCCGGAATGAGGTGCTGGGGATAGGCTTGGCTCATGCTTACATTGCCTGAAACTGACCTCGTTGTTCACGAACTCTGCCTTGGAGGCAATGTCTTTGGCTGGGGGGCCGATGAGAGCCTCTCTAGGGCCGTTTTAGACGCTTATAAGGGCCACGGGGGCAACTTCATCGACACTGCTGACGTCTATAGCGAGTGGAAGGAAGGCAATGAGGGCGGCGAATCCGAGTCCATCATCGGCCGTTGGATGCAGGGCCAGGACCGCAGCAAGCTCGTCATCGCAACAAAGGTTTCCCTGTGGAGTAAGCGCCCAGGTCTGCGCCCCGAGAACATCATCGCCGCTTGTAATGATTCACTCAAGCGCCTGCAGACTGATTACATCGATATCTACTACTCACATAAGGATGATGCATCTGTTCCGATGGCAGAGATTCTCGGCGCATATCAGCAGCTCATCAATGAAGGAAAGATTCGCTACATCGCAGCATCACAGCACACAGGTGTGCGCTTACAAGAGGCGCTCGATATTTCAGCGAGTGAAGGACTGCCGCAATACATCGCGCTTCAAGATCGTTACAACTTGATGGATCGTCAGCCTTTTGAATCAGAGCAGCAGGATGTATTGAATCGGAATCAGATCAGCGCGATTCCGTTCTACGGTCTTGCTCGCGGATTCCTCTCCGGTAAATACCGTAAGGGCGTAGTGGTCGAATCAGTTCGTGCAGAGGGCGTCGTTGAGTATCAGACTGATCGCGGTTGGGCAGTTGTTGATGCGTTAACTGATATTGCAAGAGCGCACCACTCATCACCATCTGCTATTGCACTTGCATGGATGCGTGCCAATCCTTCAGTATCAACACCGATCGCATCTGCTCGTACTGTGGAACAACTCAATGAGATAGTTGAAGTAGTTCACTTAAGTACAACCGAGGTAAATATCCTCAATCGGGCATCGGCGTAAAAATGGCAATTGTTAACTTCTACGCTGCATCTCGCGCAGCAACCGGTGTTGAGAGGGCAGTAATAGTTGGAGCAACTCTTGGCGATGTTATTGATTCAGCTATCGCTCAATTTCCAGAGCTCGGCAGAATAATTCAGCGCTGTTCTTATCTGGTCAATGAAGTTGCCACGGTAGAGACAACCTTGATTGTGAGCGCAGAAGACACAATAGATGTCTTGCCTCAATTTGCTGGTGGCGCTTAACCGCCGATTGCAGACATTGGGCGATTTGGCTGAATAAAGCTGGGGTCGTTAATTCCGTGGCCTGGCAGCTTTGCTGCAACAGTTGAGTGGAACATCTTTCGGATTGCTTCAATCTTCTCAGCTTGGCCAATCTCTGAACGAAGAATCGTGCGCAAATCAGTCTCTGCCATTGAGAAGAGGCAGTTACGAATCTGTCCATCTGAGGTAAGGCGCACTCGATCGCAAGCGCCACAGAATGAACGGGTAACGCTGCCGATAACTCCAACAGTTGCTGGTCCGCCATTGACGTAGAACTCCTCCGCTGGAGCAGATCCGCGGTGAGGCACTGGAGTTAATTCAAACTCTTGACCAAGTGTGGTGAAGATTTCATCAGCGGTAATCAACTGGGTGCGATCCCAGATTCCGCCAGCATCGAGTGGCATCTGTTCAATAAATCGAAGATTGAGCCCTTCAGCAAGTGCCCACTTCAAGAGCGAGATTGCTTCACCATCGTTAACCCCGCGCATTAAAACAGTATTGATCTTTACAGGTGTAAGTCCTGCCGCCTTTGCAGCTGCGATTCCAGCAAAGACATCTTCGATGCGATCGCGGTGGGTCATCTTCTTAAAAGTCGCTTTATCTAAAGTATCTAGGCTGATATTGATTCGACGTAGCCCTGCATCGACCAAAGGTTGTGCAAGTTTTGCCAGGGCTAAACCATTTGTTGTCATAGAAAGCTTTGGTGCATTTTCGATGGAAGAGATGCGCGAAACAATCTCGACGATATCTGGGCGCAACATTGGCTCGCCGCCGGTCAGACGAATCTGATCAATACCTTCTTCAACTGCAACCTTAATAATCGTAATGAGTTCATCTGTGGTAAGGAGATCTGCTGAAGGCATCCACGCAGCAAAGTCATGTGGCATGCAATATGTGCAGCGAAGATTGCAACGGTCAGTCAGCGAGACTCGCATATCGCGATGGGCGCGGCCGAAGGTATCGACTAGCTTTGTCATGCGCTATTCACCCATTCTGAAGTTCCATCCGCGAAGACCTGGTATTTCCAGATCGGCAGTTCAGCCTTGACGACTGAAACAATTTCATCGCAGGCAGCAAATGCTGGACCGCGATGGACTGCCGATACTACAACTGTAAAAGCGCTCTCGCCCATTGGAATTGCGCCGTAACGATGGACTGCCGCAACGTTAATAACATTGTGTTTTGCTGCGATCCGAGCGGTGATTTCTTCAATAACTTTCTGAGCCAATGGGTGAATCTCGTAGGTCAGCGATTCGACCTGCCTTTCAGCATCGTTATCGCGCACATCGCCAGAGAAGATTGAGACTGCACCGGCCTGGATTGTCTTTACAGAGTCGATGAGATCCTGCAGCACAATCGGCTGATCAGTTACTGACGCTGTGATCATGTCCGGCAATCTGGTCGTGGATATGTGAAGCAAGGCGTTCGATGATGACAAGGCCATCTTTGGCACCACCAGGTGAGCCCGGCAAATTAATAATCAACGTCTTATTAGTTACTCCTGCAACCCCACGAGAGAGATCGGTGGTTGGGACTTTTTCACGTGCATATGCACGGAGCGCTTCAAGAATTCCCGGCATCTTCTTCTCAACGAGCGGCTCGGTCGCCTCTGGAGTCATATCAAATGGAGAGACTCCAGTCCCACCTGTTGTCACTACTAAATCCACCTCTGCAGAAATCGCCTCTGTGATAGCCGCAGCAATCTGCGATGCATCATCAGGAAGGAGCGTTACTTGCGGAATCTCGTAACCGAGTTCGCGTAAACCTGCGAGGAGAATCTGACCAGAGCGATCTTCATAGATACCGTTAAAAGCGCGATTGCTTGCGGTAATGACAACTGCGCGCTTCATGAACGCTTCCAGTGTCCATTTCTTCCGCCATCTTTCTCATCGACGCGTACATTTGTAATCGTTGCACCAGGATCGAGCGCCTTGACCATATCGATGATGGTGAGGGCGGTAATCGAAACTGCAGTGAGCGCCTCCATCTCGACGCCAGTACGGTCATTAATCTTTACCGTCGATGAAATTTCAACTCCATCAGAGACCACGGTGAGATCAACGTTTACGCTTGAGATTGCAATCGGGTGGCAGAGTGGGATCAAGTCAGATGTCTTCTTCGCACCCATGATGCCAGCGATGCGTGCTGTTGCAAGAACATCACCTTTAGGTGCGGTGCCATTTGCAATGAGTGCGAGGACTTCTGCTGATAATAAAACTTTGCCAGAGGCTGAAGCAATGCGTTCAGTGACAGCGCGATCAGAGACATCAACCATATGGGCATGGCCATCAGCGTTGATGTGGCTCAATTGTTCAGACATGCCAGAATCTTAATCGCTTATCGGCGAAATGCATCCTTGAGGGGATTACGGATAAGCACGAAGATGCTCATGGCGATGAGAACCATCAAGAAACTCAGCGCATATGCGGTATCTGGATTGATCTCTAGCTGCTGATAAATCTGGATAGTCCAAGTCTGAGTAATGCCAGGCATCGACCCAGCAAACATCATCGTCGCACCGAATTCACCGAGGATGCGAGCCCAGGCAAGGAGTAGCCCGGTGATGATGCCTCCACGAGCTTGTGGCAGAGCAATTAAACGGAAGAGCTCACTATCGCTTGCACGGTCTACGAGTGCGGCATCTTCAATATCTTCAGGTAATTGGCGAAAAGTTGATTCAGCAATCAAGACTAAGAATGGAACGCCGATAAAGATTCCGGTGAAGATAACTGCCACCGAGGTAAATGGCATCTGCCAATTAAATTGGTTGTAGATATAGGTACCTAGTAATCCTTTGCGGCTTAAGAGACCCAACAGAGCAAGGCCTGCGACTGTAGGTGGAAGTGCAATTGGAGCTAATACCAATGGGCGAATAAAGCGAGTGAGTTTTTCATTTGATTTAACGAGCCACCATGCAAGTGGAACACCAAGTACAAGTGAAATTGCTGCAGAAAGAATCGAAGTCCAGAGCGAGAGCTTTACAGCGACGAGCGAATCCGATTGTGAGAGCGATGAGAAGAAAGTGGACCAAGGCACTTTTATTACAAGAGCAATAATTGGTAGAGCGATAAATGCGATTGCAAGATATGCAAGCACCCGCGAAAGCGGATCAACTTTCTTCTGAGACATTTATTTCACGCCCTCAATCTGAAATCCTGCCTTGGCAAGAGATGCAAGAACGTTCTTACTCTTCATATTCGAGAGGAAGATTGAAGCCAAACGATTCTTCTTAGCTACTGCGCTCTTTGAAATACCGATTTGATAGGTCGTTGATGCCGCTTCGCTATCTTTAAAGTAAATCGCCTTCAATTTATTTGAGTTTGCAATCACATCAGTCTTATAGACAATTGCTCCGTCTACGGCGCCGGCCAATAACTTTGCAAGAGTTGAGGCTGCACTTGGCTCTAGTGAAACTGGAGTTGTTGAAATTCCACCTTCTGCAGCGAGCGCCTTATCTGCAGCTATTCCACATGGCACAGTGTGTGCGCATTGAATCCACTTCACTGAATTGTTGAGATCAGAAATCTTTGTCACTGACGAGGTAGAAGGCACTGCAAGAACTACTTGATTGACTAGATAATCCGCAGCTGATGAAATCTCTGAACTCGCACTCGCCATACTTGTGCGATCTGCCGATACGAAGATATCTACCGGAGCGCCTGCCGCAATTTGGCTGGCGAGGGTCGTTGAAGAGCCGAAAGAGATATTGATCTTGCTACCAGGGTGGGCTGCCATAAATTTCTTAGCCAGTGCGGTGTATTGCACCTGAAGGCTTGAGGCAGCAAAGACGGTGACAGTTGTTGGCGATGCCGCCCTTGCAGGTAGAGCAATTGCCATCTGCGCGCAGGCACATACCAGCGCGAGGGCGATGAGCTTCTTCATGTGCGAAAGGGTAGCGAGGCTGACTTCAAGTAGCGAGAAATATCGTGGCTGATATGCTTCAGGTCACAATTATCTGGAGGTCTCTCGTGTCTGTTGAAAGCGATCTTGCTCGTCAAGCTTTGAGCTCAATCTGGGCTGCCCAGGGCGAGAAGATGGAAGAGCTCGATGAAGAGTGCAATCCAAATAAGGTCTGCCGCAATATGAAAGACGTTACCTTCGAAGGCTATATCCAGGATGAAGGCGTCTCTCTAGCAACAGCATGGCGCGAAACTCTTATTCGCGATGGCAAGTTAGGCGCTGGTTCAATCGGCAGCCTCGTTCAAGAGAACAAGATCAAGTAAACCTTCCCCTTCAATCACGTTAGGTCTTACTCATGCTTTCAGAACCATTTGATTCGCTGACCGTCGACGAACTTATCGAAGAGCTTGCCTCTATCGGTTATATCGCCAACCGCGGTCTTGCGACATCGATGTTGATCTCTATGAAGCTCGGTCGTCCGATACTTCTTGAAGGTGAAGTCGGTGTTGGTAAGACAGAGCTCGCAAAGAGCATCGCAAAGATTTTAGGTCGCTCACTCATTCGCTTGCAGTGCTATGAAGGTATCGATACCAATCAGGCGCTCTACGAGTGGGATTATGCGCGTCAGATGTTACAGATCCGCGCACTCAATGAGAGCGAAGTATCCGATAAAGCAGTTGATGATCTCTTCGGTCCAAAGTTTTTGATTGAACGTCCGCTTCTTGCTGCTATTCGCGCAGGAAACCAATCTGTATTGCTCATCGATGAAGTTGACCGCGCAGATGATGAGTTCGAAGCATTCTTGCTCGAACTACTCTCTGACTTCCAAATTACGATTCCTGAAATCGGAACAATCAAGGCTGAATCTCGTCCGATTGTTATCTTGACCTCAAACCGCACACGCGAGCTCCATGATGCTCTCAAGCGTCGCTGCCTCTATAACTGGATCGGCTTCCCACCTGCAGATCAGGAGGTTGCGATCGTTAAGTCTCGCGTCCCTAATGTCTCTGATTCACTTGCTTCGCAGGTAGTAGGCACTGTCAATAAGTTGCGCGAGATGGAGCTTGAAAAATCTCCTGGCGTTGCCGAAACAATTGACTGGGTCGAATCTCTTGATGCTATTGGTGCGCAATCACTCGATGCAGATAGCGCAACACAGACTCTGGGATCGATCATTAAGGGTCGCGATGATCTTGAATATGTTTCATCTTCAATAGCGGAGATTGTCGCTGATGCCTCTCACTGAGGGGTTTGATGAACTCTTTGTTGCATTTGCCCAGGAGCTTCGCGCTGCCGGATTAGTTATCGGCTCTGACGATGTCATTACATTCTGCAGAGCTGTAGGCGTCTTAGATATCTCCGACATCATGGATGTTTATTGGGGTGGGCGCACCACACTTGTTCGCCGCCGTGACAACATTCCTATCTACAACGAGATCTTTCAGCGCTTCTTCTTCAATAACTTTCCCGAAGAAGAGAGTGAAATTAAAAAGAAGTTCCGTGCACAGGTAAGTACGACATCGACAATCGAGATTCCCGAGAATGAACGTCAGGAAGATGGCGACCCTGGTGAAGAGTCGAAGATGGGCTTTATGGCGGCGAGCCATGAGATCTTCCGCAACAAGGCATTTAATGAGTGCACGCCAGAAGAGTTGGCATCACTTCGTAAGATGATGGCGGCAATTCGAATCAATCCACCGATCCGTAGAACCCGCAGAATTCAAAGTACAAATAAGGGTAAGAACCTCAATATGCGTCGCTATGTTCGTGAAAATATGCGACAGATGGGCGAGAGCCGCGAAATTTATTATATGAAGCGGAAAGAGAAGTTGCGCCCTGTTGTCTTCATCTTAGATATTTCTGGATCGATGGCAGATTATTCGCGCAACCTGCTGCAACTTGCATACTCTGCACGTCGAGCAAATCAGAAGGTTGAAGTCTTCGCCTTCGGTACACGTCTTACACGAGTGACTCGCTCGCTCTCCAATCGCAATCCAGATCAGGCGATGGAGCTCGCCGGCAGCGAGGTTATGGATTGGGAGGGCGGCACACGAATCGGCGATGCCATCAATACCTTCTTAAAGAAGTGGGGTCGCGGTCGTATCGGTCGCGGTTCAATCGTGGTGATCTGTTCTGATGGCCTCGATCGTGGAGAGCCAGAGACCCTTGCTAAGTCGATGGAGGCGCTCTCACGTATCGCTTATCGGATTGTCTGGATGAATCCACATAAGGGCGATGCCGAAAAGTATGTACCGACATCGATGGGAATGATTATCGCTGACCCATTCATCGATGAGGTTGTATCAGGACATAACATGAAGTCTCTGGAAGAATTCAGCCGCAAGCTCGTATCAATCCGATAGCTAGAAGAGATAGGAATCCATCCACATGAAGTTCAGCGTCTCCATCTTCGCCGAAGGCGATCGTGAAATTACCCTCGCAGAGGTTGTCGAGCTCGCTGATGCCGTTGCAATCTATAGCGGTATCGCAACTGGTGCCGGCACACATAGCTATGGCGCGCAGATCATCGTCGATGCACCGAGCTCAGATATTGCAGTTGATGCCGCCCTTGAAATCTTCAATGAAGCTGTAAAGACTGCGAATTTGCCACTCTTTGAAATTGTGAAGGCCGAGACCATGTCTGAAGATCAAGACTGGGAAGATGGCATGGAGGAATGATCCGACTCGGATCCCTTGCTGGATACCCTTTTGAGGGCCCTCGCGCCCTAGCGGGATGGACTGCGCCTCGTATCCCTGCCGTCTATGCGGTGATGTGTCTCGATGATGCGCAAGGTAAGTCGCAAGAGTTCTCTGTTATCTACGTTGGTGAAGCTGAAGATTTAAGTACCGTTGGATTTCCGTGGAAGCATCCCAAGTCACCAACATGGGTTTCACGCGCTGGAAATAAATTTAATCTCCATATCTGCTGGTATGAAATCTTGGGCGGAAATGCTCGCCATCGCGATCAGATCGCTAAAGAGTTGCTCGCAGTCTATGAGCCAAGTTGCAACGATGAGAAGTATGAACAAGCCTGGAAAGACGAATGGATCGGTGAATACTCAAATGCATTCACCGACCCATTGACTACCACTCGCGATCCAAATAACCGCGACTAGTTCAATACCTTAATACTTTTCGATTAAACGATCTTGGCGCCAACACCTTCGAAGAGACGTGAGCGACGTGTTCCCATTGCCGGGAAGTTTGGCTTTGGATGTGTCCCTTCTGGTTCTGGAACATATGTAGCGCCAACAACGATTCCTTCTGCAAATGTGTAGAGCAGTGGAAGTGCACCAGCAATGACATTACCTGTGCGGTTGATGCGGTTAAGACCTGGCTCGATTGCATCTGCATCTGCCTTGATCTCCCATACGAGATCTGCAGCCTCTTCAAGCTTTGTCGCAACTGCTGTGAGCTGGCGACCAACGATGAAGAGATAGATTGCAAGACCAGCAATAAGAGCGACAATGTCGATTACTGACCAGAGCTGAAGTGATGTCATGAGCGCACCTTATCCAATACACGTCCGAGGAATAGATGGTGTTCTAGGCCTTCTGCCAAGACTGCATCTACTGCTTCTGCTGTTCTATTAATAAGTTCTGTATCTGCTGTATTGGCCTTCGCAGCCGTCAGAGTTGCACGAATCTGTGTAACGCGCTGATCAATTGTGCGAACAAGCAAAACCAAGATTGTAAGAAGTGCAGCAACTGCCAACACGACTACAGCACCGAGGATATTTGCGAGAACCCATAGTGAGTGAACGTTTGAATCCATGAGGTTAGCCTCCCAGCTTCGTACGGCCACGGTGAAGTCCTGCTGTGATCGCTGTAGCCGAAGCGATAGTCACGTTAAGTCCATTGAGACCAGCTGTATTAACAACTGCGCCTTCAAGGCCTGAATTAATGCGCTTTGCCTGTCCGCCGATCTTATGAGCGAGGAGCAAGATAGGTACAACGAGTGCGACTACGACCAAGACAACAACTGTTGCGATGACGTATCCGACAAGCCAACCGGTGTGATTAGTGAAATCCATTGCGCTTCCCCCTAGATCGATTCCGCGAAGTCGCGAACCGGCTTAAGGCTCGCATTCACTGAGGTGACAACTGATGGAACAGTTGCTGTCTTCTCGACAATCACTGCTACTCCGCCTTCGAGGGCGTCGAGTGACTTAACAACTGTACGAAGGTGCACGATTACTCGTGCAAGTCCTAGCGCAGCTGCTGCAATGATCAGCGTTGCAAGGATGAGTGTGAATACTGCTTGCTGTGGCATTTTCTCTCCTTATCCAAGCAACTTAGAAACTGGGCCGGCGTAACGGACTGCACCGTTAGCGACATCTGCGATTACTGCATCTGTCTTCTTCAATAACGTTGGTGTTGTATCGAGCTCGCCGATTAGTGCGACTCCACCTGCGAGTGCATCATCTGCAGCTCCGCGAATGCTCTCGACTGCGCCAAGGAGCGTATTAAGAAGAGAGACAAGAACTGGGACGATTACAATTAATAGAATCAGATTTCCGATTCCCCATAGACTCATATTTTTTCCTCTTCTCTCTTTAGCGACGTGCCACTGGCTTGTAGGGAAGGAAGAAGCGAGAGAATGTTCTCGTCGCTGACTTCTTAACAACTGTCATTGCAATTGCAACACCGCTAGCAGCCTTTGGGCCACCGACTGTGTTGGGATCGAGGCCCATTGCAATCGCCTTCATACGAGCCTGCATGCTGCCGGCTGTCTGGTTTACGAGAACTGCTGTTACATCTGCGATAAGTCCGCGGCCGAATTGAGCTGCGGCGCCTGATACAACGAGATCGAGTGAGATCTTGACTGTTGTTCCGCCAGATGTTGGTGAGAGAGCTGCAATCAAGATTGCCTGCGCTTCTCCGCGACCTTTCTTATCTGAGCCAGATGCATCGATTGTGATGACCTTCTTGGCGTTGTCACGGTCACGGACCTTAGCCACACCAGCAAACTCAAGCTTTACTGGGCCAGCAGAGATGATGACATCTCCACCGTAGTGATCTTCTCCAAGTTTATCTGTGAGGTCAGCACCTGGAATACATGCTGCGACCTGAGGGATATCGTCGAAGAAGGCCCATACATTATCGATTGGCTCTTCAACTACGATCGTTTGCGAGATTAGCATTTTGCCTCCTGGCTGATAAACGAACTTGGATCTTTTTCAAAGCGCGTACGACATCCTGGTGCACAGAAGTAATACGTTGTTCCTTCATACTCGAAAGGTCGGTTCGACTTTTCTGCAGTAACTGTCATTCCACATACCAAGTCGATTACCTCGACTGGTTGGAGAAGTGGCAGGTTGATACGTGGGTTCTTCTGTACGAGTGCGCCAGATGCTCGCATCTGTACGAGCTCAGCCAAGATTGAGACAGCCATCTCGCGGTGAGTTGTATGTCCGAGATCAAGACCTGCAGGAAGATGAATCTTCTCGATCTCAGATTGCTTAAATCCGCGATCATTGAGATAGGCAAGAACAGCTGCACCGCGCTTGCGTGATGCAACTACACCGAGATAGACAGGGTTGGCAGGAAGAGCAACCTCGGTTGCCTCTTCATCGCCATGTCCTTGCGTTGCAACAATGACAACAGATGTATCTGAAACCATCGTTGTGGTGAAGTCAGCGAAATCAACGAGCTGTACGCGCCAATTAAGAACCTCAATCAACTGCTTCAAGGTAACAGCCATTGGAGAACGTCCAACGATCATTACCTGAGGAGCAGATTGCACTGGCTCGACATAGATCTGAAGTGCGCCTTCGCTCTGGCAGGCCATAGGCACTGTTAATACTCCATCAGGAACATGCATCCCCATAAAGTCCGCCTCTTGTCCTAGCCAAATTAATTGCGCCTTACCGGATTCCATTACCTTCTTCGCTTCACGGATAAGGACTGGCTCGGCACATGCTCCGCCAATCCATCCGAAGAGCTTTCCATCGTTGGTAATGATTGCCCGTGATCCAGATTGTCCAGAGGAAGGACCTTGGCGCCATACGACGGTAGCCATCACAAATGATTCACCGCTATTGGTGAGCTCAACTGCGCGCTCCATGACGCCAATTCCTTCAACTGGATTAAATGACATTGACTTAGTTGCCGCTTCTTACTGGTGGCATACCGTAGATGTCTTTACCTGTTGTAAGTGCTTCGTAAACGCGGTTAGGCATCATTGGCATATCGATGTTACGAACGCCCTTGTGCTTCAACGCATTAACGACCGCATTTACGAATGCTGCAGGTCCACCCACAGTTGCACACTCGCCGACGCCCTTTGCACCGATTGGGTGGTGAGGACATGGAGTAACAACTTCGTAGAGCTCGAATCCTGGAGTCTCCCATGCTGTTGGAAGCAAGAAGTCCATGTAATTTCCGCCGATGATGTTTCCTTCTTCATCGTAAGTTTGATACTGCATATTTGCCATTGCATATGCCTCGGTGAGACCACCCATGATCTGTCCTTCGACGATCATTGGGTTGATACGAACACCGCAGTCATCGACAGCAACGAACTGCAATACATCCCAGACACCTGTCTCGGGATCGATTTCAACCTTTGCGATGTAGCAAGCAAATGGCCATGTGAGGTTTGGAGGATCGTAGTAAGCAGTGTTCTCCAGTCCTGGTTCCATTCCATCAGGCATATTGCTGTAAGCCGCCATTGCACAATCTTGGATTGTGACGCCGCGTGATTCGTTACCGCGGACGTAGAAGCGACCTAGCTCCCACTCGATATCTTCTTCAGATACTTCGAGAAGGTGCGCTGCAATCTTGCGAGCCTTTGCACGAATCTTTCGCGCAACCATTGCAATCGCAGCACCTGCTACTGGAGTAGAACGTGATGCATATGTACCCATACCGAATGGCGCTGTATCTGTATCGCCTTCTTCGACGAGGATGTCATCTGCTGGAATACCGAGCTCGTGAGCAACAATCTGTGCCCATGTTGTCTCGTGACCTGTTCCCTGTCCACGTGAACCGGTACGCAAGATTGCTTTACCTGACATGTGGATACGAAGTTCTGCAGAGTCGAACATCTTGATACCCAAGATGTCGTACTCGCGGCTGTTACCAGCACCGAGTGGCTCTGTCATTGTTGAGATACCGATACCAAGGAGGCGTCCACGCTTTGCAGCTTCTGCACGCTCTGCTTCGAAGTTCTTGTAGTTAATAGCTTCAAGTCCGATATCAAGGCACTTCTCGTACTGACCTGAGTCAGTTAAGAAACCAAATGCTGTGCGGTGTGGGTGCTGTTCATCCTTCACAAAGTTAACGCGACGGAACTCAGCCTGATCCATACCGAGATCATCTGCAGCTGCCTGAACCATACGCTCTTGGAAGAACATCGCCTCAGTAACGCGGAATGAACAACGGTATGCAACGCCACCAGGAGCCTTATTGGTGTAATAACCAGTTGCAAACATATGTGCAGTTGGAATGTCGTAGGCAGCAAATGCTGAGTGCATCAGACCAATCTTGAACTTTGATGGCTGTGCATCTGCAAAGAATGCGCCGTGATCTGAGATTGTGTTCATACGAACACCAAGGATCTTTCCATCCTTGCGAAGTGCCATCTCACCTTTGAGGTAGACGTCACGACCGAATCCAGTTGAGACCAAGTTACCTGTCTTATCTTCAATCCACTTCACTGGCTTTTCAGTCAAGATAGAAGCGAGGATTGCGATTACATAACCTGAGTAAATTGGAACCTTATTACCGAAACCGCCTCCGATATCTGGTGAGATAACACGGATGTTCTGCTCTGGAAGCTCTGCAACCATCGCAACAGCTGCACGCACAATGTGTGGCGCCTGTGATGTTACGTAGAAGGTGAGCTTGCCTGTTGCGCGGTCGTAATCTGCAATAGATCCACATGTCTCCATTGGTGATGGGTGTGTACGTGGATAGTGAAGCTCGATCTTTGAGACGAGATCTGCATCTTCAAATGCCTTATCTGTACGAGCCTTATCGCCGATCTCCCAGTCGAAGATCTTATTACCGACCTGGCCAGCCTTGTCATCACGGATCTGAATTGCATCCGCAGCAGCAGCCTGAACTGGGTTCACGATTGGAGGAAGGATCTCGTAATCTACGACGATCTTTCCGCAAGCATCTTTTGCGATGTAAGGGTCATCTGCAATAACTGCGCAGACTTCCTGGCCCTGGAAGCGGACCTTATCTGTCGCAAGAACAGCTGCTGTGTCGTATGAAAGCGTTGGCATCCATGCGAGGTTACGTGCAGCCATCATCTCGCCTGTAAGAACAAGGCGAACACCTGGCATATCCCATGCAGCGCTTGTGTCAATTGACTTGATACGTGCATGAGCTACTGGGCTGCGGAGGATCTCCATGTGGAGCATGCCTGGGAGAACGATGTCATCGACATAATTTCCCTTACCGCGGATAAAGCGATTGTCTTCGACGCGCTTACGGCTTGCGCCCATTCCGCCGATCTTGACTTCGTCTAGCTTCATATTCTCTGCTCCCCGACCTTAGTTAAGTTCCGCGCGCATTTTTTCAGCGGCCCATAGAACAGCTTTGACAATGTTTTGGTAACCAGTGCATCGGCAAAGGTTTCCGGAAAGTGCCCAACGAATTTCATCTTCTGTTGGATTGAGGTTCTCTTCGAGAAGAGCCTTTGCAGCCATCATCATTCCTGGAGTACAGAAGCCACACTGAAGAGCGTGCTCTTGCTTGAAGCCTTCCTGAATTGGGTGAAGCTCTGATGCTGTTGCAAGACCTTCAACAGTTTGAACGCTATGGCCATCTGCCTGAACCGCGAGCATTGTGCAGCTCTTGATTGGGCGACCATCGAACAAGACTGTGCAAGCACCACAGTTTGTTGTATCGCAACCTGAGTGAGTACCTGTCAGCTTGAATGCTTGACGCAACAAGTGAACGAGCAACAAACGTGGCTCAACATTTGCAGTGCGATCTTCGCCATTTACATTTACTGTTAAACGACGAACAGCAATATCGCTGGCTGGAGGAGTCTGGATTTCTTCATAGAGGCTCGACATGTCAGGCTGCTTTCTGTGTTGAGTTAGCTGTGAGGATTCGCTTTACAAATGTTGCAACGATGTGACGCTTGTATTCTGATGAACCGCGGTGATCTGTACGAGGTTCTGCCTTTGCAGCAACAAGGGCTGCACACTCTGCAATAGTCTCTTCAGTCAGCTTCTTGCCGATCAAAGCAGATGCTGCATCGTTTGCATCGATTGTCTTTCCACCGACACCAGCGAGTGCGAAACCTGCACCCACAACTGTCTCACCCTGCATATCGAGTGCGACAGCAACTGATGCTGTTGCGAAGTCACCAACGCGACGCTCGAGCTTGAGGTAACCACCGCGAGCAACGCCCTTTGGTGCTGGAATAACTGCTTCGACTGCAATCTCATTGAATGCAAGTGCATTTGCATATGGACCGAGAACAAAGTCCTTCATATCAATCTTGCGCTTGCCCTTTGGACCTTGCGCAACGATGTAACCACCAAGAGCGATCATTGTTGCTGCCCAGTCACCTTGTGGATCTGCGTGACATACAGAGCCAACGAATGTTCCGCGTGTGCGAACAATTGGATCTGCAACGAGTGGCGCTGCAGCTGCAATCGTTGGTTGACGCTTTGCAATCTCTGCTGACTTTTCGAGGTGCTCGTGACGAACAAGTGCACCAATGCGAAGAGTTCCATCTGCATCGAATGTGATGTAATCAAGATCAGGAATGTTATTGATATCAACTAATTGATCTGGGAATGCAAAGCGAAGCTTCAACATTGGAACAAGTGATTGTCCGCCTGCAAGAATCTTTGCATCTCCTCCTGCTGCATCAAGAAGACCAATTGCATCTTTGAGCGTCTTAGGAGATTCGTAAGCAAAACGTGATGGATACATTAATTCTTTCCCTTACTTCTTCTTATTGTCGCGGACAGCGGTTGGTAATGAATCTGCATCTGGATCTGGTCGTGGCTCTTGGTGTGCAGGCCATGGACCCTGCACAGGTTGGCCTGCGACTTTGAGAAATTCTGTAAATTGTGGCCATGCCCAAATAGTGGGGCTGTCACCAGTCTTTGGAGAGTTTTCAATGAGTGCGAAAAGACGTGGTGTTCCACGCTCGTTACCTGTTGATTCGACGGCCATGGGCGCCCCTCTTCGTTGAAAGTGAGTGGCAAAAGTAACACCGAGCGTATGCACCTGCAACAGATAAGCAGAAAGAAAATAACAAATCTTGATAACGAGATGTTATAAAAGTTCCTTGAAAAAATTACTTATTAAATGAGTCGAGATCTTCTGGTGTATCGACATCGTCGCCACCTGCGATGGAGGAAAGTTCAATATGCGAGATATCGCTGCGCCCCTTTAAGAAGTTTCGAGCTCCGATATCACCCGTTGCAGACTCAATAATTGCTGGCCAATGTTGTCGAGCAAATTTCACTGGATGGCCGGACTTTCCTGAGAATGTTCCCATCGCAATTTCACTGGGACTTTCGCTGATCGCTTGAATTGCAGCAGCTGTCATGCCGGGCAGATCAACGAGAGATATCACGACGTCGAGATACTTTGGATTGGCGAGAAGGGTCCGCAGCCCGGCACGGAGCGAGCTACCCATTCCTTCTTCCCATTGATCATTAATAATGATGTGCGCACCGGGAGCATCGCCCTGCCATGCACCGAGAACTACAAATACTTCTTTAATTCCTGCGCCGTGAAAGTTTTCAATCGTGCGATCGATTAATCGTTGACCATCAATAACAAGCGCAGCTTTCGGTTGGCCCATACGTGAGCCAGAACCTCCCGCCAAGATTAATCCAACCTGCATTGCTACACTCTACGTTATGCGCGAAATAATCAACGAGGTTTTGCCCTCTTTTAATGATGGCAAGCCATTCGCACTCGCAACCGTTACCCGCACCTGGAGCTCTGCTCCGCGCCCAGTCGGTGCCGCCATGGCAGTCCTCTCATCAGGTGAAGTCATTGGTAGCGTCTCAGGCGGATGCGTTGAAGGCGCGATCCATGAAGCATCGCTCGAAGTTCTCGCCACCAAAGTTCCGCAGAGCGTTACATATGGCGTAAGCGACGATAACGCTTTCTCAGTGGGCCTCACATGTGGCGGCACCATCGAGCTTTTTATTCAATACGTTGATAAAGAGAGTTTTCCTGACTTTGCAGATATTGCAGCGAAGATTGAGAGCGAGAGCGCAGTAGGTGTAGCAACGCTTGTTAATGGCGAGGGTGCAATCGGTTCTCGTATTGTGCTGACAAAGACAGAGGCCAATGGAACTTTGGGCAATGAAGGTCTTGATCATGCAGCGCTCGAGAGCGCACGCGCCTTCTTATTGCGCGGCACCACAAAGACAGTGAAATTAGGCGTCAATGGCGAGAATCGCATGGATGACCTCTCTATCTTCGTCGAATCCTTTGCACCAGCGCCTCGCATGATTATCTTCGGTGCAATCGATTTTGCAGCAGCTGTTGCTCGTATCGGTAAATTTATGGGTTATTACGTCATCGTCTGCGATGCTCGTGCGCTCTTTGCAACCAAGCGACGCTTTCCTGATGCAGATGAGGTCATCATCGATTGGCCACATCGTTATCTACCAACAATCGAGGTAGATGAGACCACTGTTATCTGCGTGCTGACACATGATCCAAAGTTTGATGTCCCTGTTCTCGAGGTCGCACTACGTACCAACGCTGGATATATCGGTGCAATGGGTTCACGTCGCACACACCTCGATCGCCTCGAGCGATTGAAGGAAGTCGGAATGACAGAGGCAGAGATCGCGCGTTTGAAGTCACCGATTGGTCTTGATCTCGGTGGACGCACTCCTGAAGAGACTGCAATCTCAATTGCTGCAGAAATTATTTCAAATCAAGTGGGCGGAACAAATCAACCGCTGAAAGATGGAACTGATTCAATTCATAAGACATCACTTGCAAGCGAGAGCGGCCCTGCGCCAGTTATTGCTTAATAGTTAAAGGGTAGCCAGCGCGCAACTTCGCCGGCAGAGTTATTACCTGGTTCGACAAGTGCAAAACCATCTGAATGTGCAACACCGCGTAGCATCGCAGAACCCAAATAATCTGACTGGCTAAATTCTTTGCCATTAAGTGTTCCTGGAACTAAACGAGAGAATCCCTCAGGGGTTTTAATTCCAGCACCGAGATTGATTTCTTCAAGATCATCTTGAGCTGCGCCGAGAAATGATTTCACAAGAGGTGCACCAAAGGATGCAAAGGCTGCGAGCGCAGATTGTGGATTACCTGGCAGCGCGAGGAAAGCCTTATCGCCCTTAATGCGTGCAATAAGAATGTGATAACCAGGGCGCACCTTGGCGCAATCAATGACCATCTCACCGGAAAGGTGTGCAATAGCTGGCTTTACGAAATCACGTGGTCCATCTGCGGTTCCACCTGTTGTGACGACGATATCTACATCGTTGATCACTGCAGCGATTTCGGCGTTAAAGAGATCTAGATCATCGATCACAAACTTTGCTGAGACTACATCTGCACCTGCACGAGTAAGAATTGCCGGCAGTTGAGGACCGAGCGCATCGCGGATAGAACCATCGAGTGGCACACCGCTATGTAAGAGCTCATCACCGAGAAAGAAGATTGCAACTCGTGGGCGCTGTGACACCTCAACGCGATCATGGCCAGTTGCAGCGAGCAAGCCCACCATCGGCGGTGTTAATACTGTGCCGGCCTTAATTAATACATCGCCTTGCTTGCACTCCATCCCTGCTGGTCTGAAGTTGGCACCGGCTTCAACTGATCCAGAGATAACACCTGCGTTATCAGTTGCCGCCTCCCACGGAATTACCGCAGTTGCTCCATCGGGGATTACTCCACCTGTAGCGATTGCAGCAGATTGCCCCGCAGTTAATTTCAAGGATGACTTCTTACCTGTGGCAACCTCGCCTACGACTGTCCAAGGAGCTGCGCCAGAGACCGCCCAGCCATCCATTGAAGATGTCTCATAGGCAGGTAGATCACAGAATGCGGTGGCATCTAGTGCAAGTACACGGCCGACAGAGTCAGCAAGGGATACCTGCTCGGATGTAAGGGCTGGAAAGGTTGTAGCCGCGATAGCGCGAGCTTGATCCCAACTACCTTCGCGCATTGTGCTTACTTTCGTGAAGCGAGTTCTGCTTCGAGGGCAACCACGCGACGGTGCATACCAACATGGGCATAGAGCATTGCGACATCGAAGATAAACATGATCCCCATCAACACATACATGATGTTCATTGCAGTGTCGTGAGAGCTTTCAATATTCATTGTGTGTGCTGTCATCACGATATCCATGGAGGAATTAAACACCCTTCAAGACTGAAATAACTTCGGCGAGAACTGAAATGGCGATCTCTTCAGGTGTCTTTGCGCCAATATCAAAGCCGGCAGGGCCATGAACGCGTGATAAATCAGTGACATCGCGATAGGCGAGCCAATCTGCGCGGTCTTCTTGCATCTTGATTGATCCCAGGGCTCCGATATAGCCAGCCTTACTTTCAAGTGCGAGCATCAAGTTCTTTCCTGAATTTTCAACATCGTGGCCCATGATGATTGCTGCATCCATCGGTGAGAGACGAGCGGCAAGACCTGCATAATTTGTATTTCCAATATCGACGTTGACATCCCAGCCAAGTGCGCGAGCAAATTCTGCAATCGCATCTGCAATCGGACCACGGCCAGCAAGTGCAAGTGTTGTTACTGGGTGATAGATCGTGACGATGCGATCTCCGAGATCGACAATCATGGATTTATTCTGATTAAAGAGCTCTGCGATATCTGGCGCTGCTGCAACGATTGAAACAGAGGTGAAGTATTCGGCGCGAGTAATCTCTTCCCCATCGATATAGGAGATCACTACAAGCGCCTCTTTATCAACGAGTGCTTGCCAGAAATCTCCATCAATCAAACCTGTATGTAAGAGTGCAAACTTAAGCTCTGTGCCTTCAGGGATATTTGAAAGAATTGATTCGAGAGCGGTTACTTTGCGAGTAACGATTCGTCCGGTTGCAAATTTGCGCTGCGCAATTTCAATGAGCGGGCTATCAAATGCTGAATCTAAGAGATTTCCGATTCGCCCGCCACCTGGCGTGATTGCAATCGCTTGGCTACCGATTGGCACATTGGCATCAGAGGTTGAGATAAGCCATGCCACATCGGCGCGAGTATTCGAGCGGACGCAGGCGTTGACGCTAAGGGCGATATCAAACATGCGCAGAGTCTAGGAGGAAAATCTGGTTTATGAGATTTGAGCTGCGATTTCATCGGCTAAGGCAGGACCTACGCCCCACGCTGTACCTTCATGGCGGTCAATGCACCATGCTGAATATTCGGCGAGCTCTGGTTGTCCAAAGAACTTGGCACCGTTATCACCCGTAACCATTAACGCCGTTGCCATCGCATCTGTCAGGCCGCCATCAGGACCTAGAACGGTTGCAGATTTTGCACCGATTGCAATGAGCCCTGTGTAAGGGTCGGTGATGTGAGCACCGCGTTCGTAATGACCCGATGTAGCAATTGATCCATCAAAGATTTCAAAGATACGTAGGACTTCTTGGGTGTTATCGGGGTTAGAGATTCCGATCTTCCATGGTTCGACCTCGCCGCCATCGAGCAGATTGCCACCGCGCAGCGTTAAATCACCGGCTGCATTGACCTGTATGTGCGCACATCCCGCCTGCAGAAGGATCTCTGCCACTTTATCTGCAGCCCAACCCTTCACAAATCCTGATGGATCAAAGCCGCCCTCGACCTTCCAGGGATCGAATGCTCCATCGCTCAAATAGCGCGCATTGAGGCATGCCGCCCAGACATCCTGCACATTCTGCGGACATTGCCCAATCTCAATCTCTCCCCGGCGTAACTGTGAAATAGAAGAGCTCTCTTTATATGTTGAGAAATTATTATCAACCTCAACTACAAATTTCTTTACATCATCAATTGCAGCATCGATTGCAGCGCGATCAATAGTTGTCGAGGCAACTTCGATATAGAGAATGGTTCCCCACACTTCAATTTCATACGCCCCACGTGCAATTGCCACTTGTATTACAAGCCTGCCTTAGAGAGCGCCGATACTAGAGATTTATACCAACCATAAGATGTGTATGAAGCGCCGGATACGCCGGTGATCTGTGATGATTGCGCAGCAAGTGTCTTCTGACGCAACTGTGGGACAGCCATCTGTGTAAAGCGATCGTTACGACCT
>CANGLK010000018.1 GCA_947454735.1 Candidatus Nanopelagicaceae bacterium | reverse complement strand
GAACGTGAGGAGAGAACAGTTTCGTAAATGAGTTCGTTGAATACTTGTGTTTGAGAGATTCAGGACTGAGAAAACGCAAATAACACTACACACGTAGAAGCCCTGTTTGAGCTCTGAAGGACCCGGGTTCGATTCCCGGCACCTCCACGACGAGCGAGGAAGAAAAGTGCTTGTATTTTTCTTCCGAGTGAGGAGAGGAGGTTGAGCGCACGAAGTGCGCGATACCTCCACGACCTTTCTGCCTCGTGCGCGATACCTCCACGACGAAATACTTGAATAGAAAGAAGATAGTGATGAAAATCGGCTATGTAGTTCTCTATGTCACCGACCCAGCTGCCTCATTGAGATTCTGGGCTGAAAAGTTCGGAATGGTCGAAAAGGGATCTAAGCAAGCAGGTCCATTTTCAATTGTTCGAGTTGGATTTACAGACCAGGAATTCTCTTTCGAATTAGTGCCACTTGAGTTGATGCAGAACAATCCTGATGGACTTAATCTCGGTACTCCTTCTATCGCTTTCCATGTCTCTCACTTGCAAGATACCCGTCAGGGGCTAGTTGAAAAGGGTGTTAATTGCACTGAGATCGCAGACCATGGTGGAGTTAATTCATTCGCCTTCTCTGACAATGAGAATCGTTACTTCGCAGTTCTCCAGGGCTAGTTATCGACTCTTCGAGAAATTAATCTCTCGCTTGAGTGCATAAACATTTCCACCGATTGCAATCAGAGCAAAGAGCTTTGGTCCTAGCGGTGTAGTTTCATAGAGGAAGCTAATGGCGATAAAGATGCCGATAACTCCAATGCCAAGAATGAATACTCGACGAAGCGCGGTTAATCCCCGACGACGCGTTGCAAGCTCCTGAATGCGCGGAGTTGTGAGGCCAATATTGATTGGACCAGAGAGCATCAAGATAGAGAACATCACAAGAATGAGAGTTGCTAGTGATTCCATTGAATTCCCTCCCTCTATTAATTCTTCACGATAGAGAATAAGACCATATCAATCTGATCGCCATTGGGTTTAGTGACTCGATTACGCAAAAGGGCATCTCGCACCATTCCCGCACGCTCCATTACGCGCTGTGAAGCGAAGTTATTGAAATCAGCCATTCCCTCAACACGGCGAAAGGCCATGATGTTGAGCGAGAAATCTAAGATTGATTGGAGCGCTGCTGTACAGAGTCCGCTTCCGCGATGAGACTTCTCAATCCAATAACCAACTTCAGCACAATGATCCGTCAGCTGAATTCCATGTAGGCCGATTGTTCCTGCGAATACCCCAGCTTTTTCAATGGCGAAGACGATTCCTTGATGGCTGCGATAGCTAAGGTCAGAGCCGCGTACAAACTCCTCGGCCATCTCTTTCTCATAAGGATATGGAACACGGGTAAATGCTGAGATTGTGGGGTCTTGGCACGCTTCATAAACTGCAGAGATATCTTCTTCTCGTAATGGACGAAGAGTTATTTCTCCGTGCGAAAGAGTCGGTTGGTTAACCGGCCAATTAATCACGAATTAGCCAACAAATTCGCGGTCGCGACGCTTGCGATTAACTGCGTGATTACAAGTCAGATTGCTTGGAAGATCAGCACAAGTGTCGCAGAGAAGGATAAGTTGGTGGCAGCTCTCTGAATTGCAGTTACGGAACTGCTTAGTTGGAGCGTTGCACTTTACACATTCACCGATGACCTTAGTTTTATCGGAGAAGTCATGAACCATACGATCATCGAAGATATAGAGAGAGCCTTCCCAGAGCGAATCATCACCAAATTTCTCGCCATACTTAACGATTCCGCCATCAATTTGGTAGACCTCTTTAAAACCATTGTCGACCATGATTGCAGAGAGAATCTCGCAGCGGATTCCACCAGTGCAGTAGGTAACGATCGGCTTATCTTTAATATCGTCGTACTTACCGCTCTTGATCTCTTCAATGAAATCATGCGATGTCTGAACATCGGGAACGATGGCATTCTTAAACTTACCGATCTTCGCCTCGTATGCGTTGCGACCATCGAAGAAGACAACATCATCGCCACGTTCTTTTACGAGCGCATCAACCTGCGCTGGGCGAAGATGCTTGCCGCCGTTGATTACGCCTGTCTCATCAACCTTTATTGCATCAGGATTTCCAAAACCAACAAGCTCTTTTCGAACGCGAACCTGTAGGCGAGGAAAATCTGCGCCTGTGCCGTCAGACCACTTAAAGACAATCTTCTTAAAACCAGGATATTGGCGAGTCATCTTCACGTACTTCTTGACTGCAGCCATATCGCCACCGACGGTTCCGTTGATGCCGTGCTTGGAGATGATGATGCGCCCCTTAACTCCAAGGCTTTCGCACAACTGCTTCTGCCAGAGCTTCACAGCCTCTGGATCTTCAAGTGGCGTGAATCCGTAATAGAGGATTACCTTGGGGATAGATGGCGCATGCTTGTTCACGAGGGCGATTCTATACCGGCTCGTTTACAGCCCTCGCCGGGGTGAAGTACTCCTTTCCTGCTGGTGAGCGCCACATACAAGAGCCATCGGAAAAACTTTCAACGTGCCAGCCGTAATGGGTCTTTAATTTATGGTGGCGGCGGCAGAGCGCACCGAGGTTTTCAAGAGATGTCCGCCCACCACTCTCCCAACTTTGAGCGTGGTCTAAGTCAGAGAGAATTGCCGATCTTCGACAGCCCGGAAATCTACAAGTTCGATCACGAGCAATAAGGAAATCTTTGAGCGCCTGTGGCGGTTCATAACTTTCTCGACCAAAGTCGAGGAGATTTCCAGTGATTGGCTCAGTAATGAATCTCTTCCACCGTGCATCTGCGGCAATTTCGCGCGCAACAGAGGCAGGGATTGCGCCGTATCCTGCTAACTCTCCAGGATTTTCGGCAAGGCCCATCAGGGTAGGAAGGTCAATCGTGACGTTTACAGCAAGTGGTCGACGATGTGGCGTGACTTCATCAAGGGTTGATCCTAAGAATTGTGAAGCTATCGCAGCTAGCGCATCAGCGCGCTTCATATCTTTTGTGAGCGCACCAGCGCCGCTGATATCGAATTCTTCCTCATTGGTGACCTCTTGATTCGAATTCTTCTCACCATTACGAGACTCGGAGTTGATAATAAAAGCTTCAAGTGCGTTCATTACAATCTTGGCATCGTGTGCAGGCAAGAGCGCAACGATTGTTGACATTCCATTTGGTTCATCGAAACAACTCACTCTTCTCATCTCGCGCGCACTTGCGGCAGATTCCTCAAACTCCTCGGGAGTGCGTTGCGCAATGACCTTGCGAACAAGATTTCCAACCTGCGATGGGGTGTGAAATTCAGCGTATGCAATTGCGCGATTTTCAATTTCAAAGATGACGGATTCTGGAAGCCCTTGATTGAGAGCTGAGACTGTTTCACGGGCAATTGCATTTGCATGCGCTGCAGAGATTTCTCCCACTGCAAGGGCAGAACAAGTATTTGGAAGGTGGTTTGTTAATGCTCGTGCCACATCAATCTTGATCTGCGCCCCGGTGGGAGAGATTCGAAGCGCGGTCGACACATCTTCGCGCTCTGAATCATCAAGTTTATAAATTGGATCATCACCAGGTGCTGACTCGGTTCCTGCAACGGCAATGACGGCACGATGCATCAGAGCTTGTAGCCATGACTCCTGTCTCTCAATTGCAGTGAGGTAATCAATCCGAGATGCACGAGGCAATCCCTGGGGGTCAATTGCAGCAAGTTGAGCGAGAACAGAGGCTGAGGGAATGGCGTTAAGAAGTTCGATGACTTTTTCACCCACACTCAGCTCTCCAGAAAAGGAGAAGCTATTACTAGTAGAGCGAGATTGCGAGCCACTTGCATCTCTTTGAGCGCTGACATGTTCAGCACGGAAACCCTCATCTCCGAGATCGCGAATGATGAATGCTGTGCTCATAGCTGAGATATTTCTAGAGGGCACCGACAAATAGGGAGAGTTTTCCTCAGCTTAAATTCAAGAAATGTAAACGAGAATCGTGAGTAATACTGAACGTGCAGGGAATAGAGGCAAAGATTTACAAGTTGTAGGTAATTGAAAGTTCAACTATTCTTTTTCTAGAGAAAGCCGGTTCGATTCACCTCGACCGACTTGAGAAACGAGGATCAAATGCCTGCAGTAACCGTCAGCGATATCACCGTACTTCCACGAATTAGTGCTGGCACTGAACTTCGAGCGCGCAAGGTCAAGAGCATTACGACTGCGCCTCAGGGTTATGAAGGTGAAGGCTTTCCTGTCCGTCGTGCATTTGCCGGCGTTGATCTCCAAGAGCTCGATCCTTTTATTCACCTCGATCAAATGGGTGAAGTCGAATATGCACCAGGTGAACCAAAGGGAACTCCTTGGCACCCACACCGTGGTTTTGAAACGGTCACATACATCATTGATGGAATCTTCGATCATAAAGATTCCAATGGCGGCGGCGGAACAATCTCAAATGGAGACACACAATGGATGACTGCTGGCGGAGGAATCCTTCACATTGAAACTCCACCCGAGTCGCTAGTGATGTCAGGTGGTTTATTCCACGGTTTCCAATTATGGGTCAACCTTCCTGCTGCAAAGAAGTGGTCACCGCCTGCATATCAAGATGTTCGCGCAAATGATGTTGCACTTCTATCAACACCAGATGGTGGCGCTCTCTTGCGAGTAATTGCAGGTGAAGTCGATGGCCACTTCGGTCCTGGATCAACACAGACTCCAATCACTTTGCTCCATGCCACTGTTGCACCAGGTGCTGAACTTCGCCTTCCATGGCGCAAGGATTACAACGCACTTGCCTACACAATGTCTGGCCACGGTTTTGTTGGCGATGAGCAGCGCCCAGTTTCAATGGGTCAGCTCACTGTCTTCGGTGAAGGCGATGCAATCGTTATCCGCGCCGCACAGCAGCAAGAGTCACGATCACCTAACCTTGAACTTTTTATCCTCGGCGGCCAACCAATTAAAGAGCCTGTTGCATGGATGGGGCCATTTGTTATGAATACAAAGCGCGAAGTCCTGCAGGCTTTTGAAGATTTCCAGAAAGGTTTGCTTGGATCAATCCCAGCAATCTATAAAGAGGATGCAAAGAAGCCCCAGAACGAATCTAAGTTGAATCGCACCGATAAGTTAAGCGGAGATGTGAAGCCAGCTGATGTTGCAGCGAAGGAGATCCTTGATGTACATGGAGCTCCTACAGAACTTCAAGAAGGCTAGTTCTTAATTTCCTTTGAGCTCACCGCGAGTTAAGTGGTAGAGCAGCGCCTGAATTGTTGTACGACGGTGATATGCCTCGCGCCAAATAACTGACTTAGGGCCATCGATGACTGATGCTGCCACTTCTTCACCACGGTGGGCAGGAAGACAGTGCATGAAGATTGAATCTTCAGCGGTAAGTGACATCAATCGATCATCGATTGCAAAGGGGGAGAGCGCTGCAAACTTCTCTGCGCGCTCATCTTCTGGATCGCCCATCGACATCCATACATCTGTGTAGAGGACGCTCGCATCCTTAGCTGCTGCCTCTGGATCATTTGTCAATTCGATTGTCGCGCCGCTCTTAAGAGCAATTTCCTTCGCGCGCGCGATTACTGCTGCATCTGGTGCGAATTTTCCTGAAGGAGTTGCTGCAACTACATGAGCGCCCATAATTGCACCCATGATTAACCATGCGTGTGTCATATTATTTCCATCGCCGAGATATACAAATTTACGTCCGCTGATATCGCTTCCAAAGTTTTCACGAATTGTTACCCAGTCAGCAAGGAGCTGAGTTGGGTGATCATCATCGGTAAGGCCATTAATAATCGGAATAGTTGAATTTGCACCGAGCTCATCCACATCTGCCTGAGCAAAGGTGCGAATAATCATCGCATCGCAGAAACCGCTGATGATTCGCGCTGTATCAGCAATGGTCTCGCCGCGACCAAGCTGAAGCTCATCACCACGAATGAAAATTGGAGTGCCACCAAGATGAGCGACTGCAGTCTCTGATGCCAGGCGTGTACGTGTTGATGGCTTTGTCATATAGATAGCGACAGATTTATTGCTCAACGCGGTATTGGCGCGGAGCGGCTGGGCAGCAAAATCGCTAGCCGTAGCCAAGAGGAGTTCAACATCTTCACGTGAGAGATGATCAGTTCTTAATAAATCCTTCATCACAGAATTCTACCCGCCTGATGCCAAGCCATTCGCAGAGTTATTTGGTGCCCCCGACTATCCTTTCCGCATGGGTCTATTCACGCGTGAAGATAAGGGCATCGGCATCAGCACAGATACCGATACTTTGACGCGTACTGAGACGAACCCGGATCTACAAGAAGATGATGGGGGCCATGATCGCTTCGCCCACTACATCAAGAAAGAGAAGATTGTTGAGTCTGCGGTAACAGGTAAATCTGTCCGGGCTCTCTGTGGCAAGAAGTGGGTCCCTTCTCGTGACCCTTCAAAGTATCCAGTCTGCCCAATGTGTAAAGAGATCTTCGAAGGCCTTCGACCTGGTCCTGAAGATAATGAGTAAGTAAGAAGAGATGAAACTTCCTCGCTCTATTGCGCCTCTTCTCGCCCTCACATTATTAGCTAGTGTATCCGAAGCGCCGCCATCGAGCGCCGATAATCCTCCACGAAAGATTCTTACCGGATGGATTCCATATTATTCAATTAAGACTTCTCTTCCTGCAGCAATTAATAATGCGGATCTCATTAGAGAGGTGATGCCTTTTTGGTACACGCTGAAAGTTGATGCGAAGAGTCAGAAGACTGTGGTAACCGATCTCTATACACCCGCAAACCCGAGTGTGCCTATGGTCCAGACAGTTGGCGCACTTCGTAGCGCTGGCTTTTCACTCATCCCAACAATCACAGATGGCACAGCGAAAGATGTACTCGCAGGACTCCTTGCAAAGCCAACAGCGCGTACCCAAATTGTAGAAACGATTACGGCGATGGTCGTTGCAAATAATTACGACGGAATCGATCTTGATTTCGAAGGTTTTGCTTTTGTTGATAGCAATGCAACGTGGAGTAAGACTGCGCCGCTATGGACTGCATTTATCAAAGAACTGAGCACTGCACTTCACGCGCAGAAGAAAGTTCTCTCAGTTTCAACACCATACGTATTAGATCCAAAGGGTGCCCAAAAGGGTTACTACATCTATGCATGGGCTGCAATTGCGCCATATATCGATCGCCTTCGGATTATGACCTATGACTATTCTGTTGCAAAGGTTGGACCTCTCGGACCAATTTCATGGACAGAGCGCACTCTTCAATATGCAGTCTCTGTCATGCCTGCATCTAAGGTATTTATCGGAATTGCAGGTTACGGGCGAGATTGGGTGACAGCCGTGAGCGGTGTCTGTCCGGCAAACGTTGCATCAGTTATTAAAGGTGGCGCAAAGGCGGCAACTTTTGTGATGCGTGATGCTCAAACTCTGGCTGCTTCTTATGGTGTAACACCTGTATTTAATGAACAATATGGAGAGATGACCTTTAGCTACCAAAAGGTTTATAACGGCACTACAGCGGCAGGCCTTGCAACATCATGTACTGCGCAACGAACAGCCTGGTATCAAGATGCCAAGGCATTCTCTCTTCGAGCAGCTCTTGTAGATAAGTATCGTCTCGGCGGTATTGCAGAGTGGACCCTTGGAATGGAAGAGCCACTCGCCCTCGAAGGAATTCGTAACGTTGCTAAGGCGATTGCGCCAGATCAAGTAGCGGCAACATTGACTGTAGATAAGAGCGCGATTGAGTATGGAGATCCAATATCAATCGCTGGAACATTTAGTATCAAAGATAAGTCTCCACTAGTAAACGTCACAGTTCGCATCGAAGGAAAGTCGACGGGGGATTCAACTTGGAGATTGCTCACCACCGCAACAACAGATGCTGCCGGTAAATTTACAAAGCCGCTTCTTATTGGAAAGGCGACAACAATTCGCGCCTACTCCGAAGGAACTTGGGAGCGTGGCGAAGGAATCTCAAATGAATTGCCAATCGCAATGTCGCGCCTGATCTTTGTGACGGCTCCCGCCTCTGTTAAGAAGAGCGAATCATTTACCGTTACCGGTTCAGTACGTCCACGTACTGCTGGCACATTCATTCAAATTGAAAAGCTTGTGGCCGGTAAGTGGCAACCATTCGGTTCAGTCCTTACTACCGATGCTCAAGGTGGATTTGTACTGCCAATTGCTGCGCAACCAAAGGGAGTACTCACCTTGCGCGTGAGCGCTGCAGCAGAGGCTCAGTGGCCCATTGCAACCTCCGCGCCATTCTCGATACTTATCCGTGGCGTTGGTAGCTCCGAATTGGTTAAATAAATCCATGGCCAAGTTAGCTGATGCCCTCGAAGAAGAACTCAAAGCAATCTTCTCTGGCGATACGCCGTGGGTCACCATCGTTTGGGACGATCCTGTAAATCTTCAAAGTTATGTGACATATGTATTTATGGAGCTCTTCGGTTACTCCAAGGCAAAGGCGACAGAGCTCATGTTGCAGGTTCACAATGATGGCAAAGCGATAGTTTCAACAGGAAGCCGTGAAGAGATGGAGCACGATGTTGCTCGCCTCCATGAATACGGGCTTTGGGCAACACTTCAGCGCGGTGATCAGATTTAATGGCCGCAACCGAGGGCTTTAAGCGCCATGGCGCCCATTCCTATGTAGCCACCTTTGATGAGACAGAGAAAGAGGTCATCCTCAATCTCGTTGAACAAATCATCGAACTTCTTGCAGAGCGCATAGATCACGGGCATGAAGATCCACTTGCCGCAATGGTGGGCATTACTTCTCATGATTCTCCACCTGAAGATGAAGTCCTTCACCGCCTACTTCCCAATGCGTATGCCGATGATGTCGATGCAGCTGAATTTCGCCGTTACACAGAATCAACTCTTCGCGGAAAGAAACAGGCGCATGCAATGTCTATCCGCATGTTGCTCAAGAGTTCGCCAGAGGGCGATGTAGAACTTGATCATCAAGGTGCCAATGATTGGCTAGGCGGACTCAACGATATTCGCCTTGCACTCGGTGTACGTCTGAAGATTGAGAATAACAATTACGAACATCTCGAACTTTTAGCACCAGATGATCCTCTCCGTGGTGTCTACGCCGTATACAGCTGGCTCGGTTGGCTACAAGAGACCCTCTTGAGCGCACTCATGGATGAAGTGGAATAAGATTGAACTATGGCTCTCACAATTTCACGTGCAATCGTCGATGCAATTCTTGAACAGTCACGAGCCGAATACCCTGATGAATGTTGCGGTGTGATCCTTGGTCCTGTTGGCGCTGATACTCCCGTGCGCCATAAGCCGATGATCAATGCTGCTCACTCACCAACATTCTATGAGTTTGAGCCAAAGGATCTGCTTGCGCTCTATCGTGAAGTTGATGATAAAGATGAAGAGATTGTTGTTATTTATCACTCTCATACAGAGACCGAGGCATATCCATCTCGCACGGATATCGCCTATGCGGGCGAGCCTGGAGCGCACTATGTATTGGTCTCTACACGCGAAGAGATTGCACCTGCAACTGAATTCCGGTCATATCGAATCATCGATGGCGTTGTCACTGAGGAAGAAGTTTCAATTACCGAATAAGGCCAATTTTCGCCATAATACGGTTATGTCTATTGAAGTCCGCATCCCAACAATCCTTCGTCCATATACAAAGGATGAAAAGTCAGTCGAAGCCGATGGTTCAACGCTCTCTGCACTTATTACAGACCTCGATGCAAAGTATTCAGGACTTGGCGAGCGCCTCCTTGAAAATGGTGCACTCCGCCGCTTCATCAACATCTACATCAACGATGAAGATGTTCGCTTCCTTGGTGGCCTTGAAGCTCCGCTCAAGGACGGCGATTCAGTAACAATCCTGCCTGCAGTTGCCGGTGGCAGTAACTAAATCTTTATGGCGCGCTATGGCTCACTCGCTGCATCAGTAGGTAATACACCGCTGATTGGTCTGCCACGTCTATCGCCAGCACCGAACGTTCGCCTCTGGGCGAAGATGGAAGATCGCAACCCAACCGGTTCGATTAAAGATCGCACTGCAATCTCAATGGTTGATGAGGCCGAGAAGAGTGGTCTCCTCAAGCCAGGTGCAACAATTCTTGAACCAACATCAGGTAACACAGGTATCTCACTTGCCATGGCGGCAAAGGTTCGCGGATATAAGTTGATCTGCGTTATGCCTGAGAACACCAGCCCAGAACGTCGCCAGCTTCTTGAGATGTGGGGCGCTCAAATTATTTACTCTCCTGCTGCAGGTGGCTCAAACGAAGCCGTTCGTGTTGCTAAAGAGATTGCTGCGCAGAATCCAGATTATGTATTCCTTTATCAATATGGAAACCCTGCCAACTCACTCGCACATTACAACGGCACTGGTCCTGAAATTCTTAAGGATCTGCCAACAATTACCCACTTTGTTGCTGGACTTGGAACAACAGGTACTTTGATGGGCGCAGGACGTTACTTGCGCGAAAATAAGCCAGATGTTCAAATCATCGCTGCAGAACCTCGCTATGGCGAACTCGTCTATGGATTACGCAATATCGATGAAGGTTTCGTTCCAGAACTTTACGATGCATCTGTTTTAACTCGACGCTTCTCAGTTGGTGCAGAAGATTCAGTCAAGCGCGTGCGCGAGCTGCTCCATGTTGAAGGAATCTTTGCTGGAATCTCAACAGGTGCCATTTTGCATGCAGCAATTGCAATGGGTAATGAAGCAGTACGCGATGGCCGCGATGCAGATATCGCATTTATCGTCTGCGATGGAGGCTGGAAGTACCTTTCAACAGGTGTTTACGGAAGCGATGTCGAAGAAGCGACTGAGGGCCTCGACGGCACTCTTTGGGCGTAAATCTCAACGTCAATTCTCTATTTCATCTCATCACCTCGTACGATTAGCTCATGAGCAACGCACCTATCGGAATCTTCGATTCTGGCGTTGGCGGATTAACAGTCGCTCGAGCGATTCTTGATCAACTTCCCAATGAATCAGTTCTCTATATCGGCGATACAGCTCGAGGTCCATATGGCCCCCGTCCACTCGCTGAGGTACGCGACTTCTCACTTGAGACTCTCGATTTTCTTGTCGAACAAGGCGTTAAAGCACTAGTTATTGCCTGCAACACTGCAAGTGCTGCAATGCTTCGCGATGCTCGCGAGCGTTACTCAGTTCCAGTGATTGAAGTTATTCAGCCGGCAGTTCGACGCGCAGTTGCTGCCACTCGCACCGGCAAAGTTGGGGTTATTGGAACCCGCGCCACAATTGATTCTCAGGCATATCTCGATGCATTTGCTGCCGCTCCTCAACTACAAATCACATCAACGGCATGTCCCAAGTTTGTTGAATATGTAGAGCGCGGTGAAACTTCAGGAGATGCAATTACAGAAGTTGCCCGCGAATATCTCGCTCCAATGATCGAGGCAGATATCGATACTTTGGTTCTCGGATGTACTCACTACCCACTCTTAACCGGCGTAATCTCATATGTAATGGGCAATGGAGTTTCACTTGTCTCAAGCGCTGAAGAGACAGCAAAAGATCTTTATCGCGTATTAGTTGAAGGTTCACTCTTACGTGGCGCCGATGCTCCAGTACCGACACATCGATTCCTGGCAACGGGCGACGCAAAGGCCTTTGAAGGACTTGCTCGTCGCTTCTTAGGTCCAGAAGTTGGCTCTGTCCAACATCAAGATCTCTAGATTTCACATCAGTTAATCGCCCTAATCGGAGGAAAACCATGGCACGTAATGACGGACGCTCAGTAGATCAACTACGCGATATCAAGATCACTCGTGGATGGTTAGACCATGCAGAAGGTTCTGTACTTGTTGAATTTGGAAAGACCCGAGTTCTCTGTGTTGCATCATTTACACCTGGAGTACCACGTTGGCTCAAGGACAGTGGCACTGGCTGGGTAACATCTGAATATTCAATGCTTCCACGCGCTACACACACACGCTCTGATCGTGAATCAGTAAAGGGCAAGCTTGGTGGTCGCACACAAGAGATCTCACGACTTATTGGACGATCACTTCGCGGCATCGTAGATATGAAAGAGCTCGGCGAAAATACAATCGTGATCGATTGCGATGTGTTGCAGGCAGATGGCGGAACACGCACTGCGGCTATCACTGGTGCCTATGTTGCCCTTGCCGATGCAATCTCATGGGCGCAGAAGCAGGGCCATGTAAAGGCCGGCGCAAAGCCACTTGCAGATTCAGTTGCAGCAATCTCAGTAGGAATTATCGATGGCGTTCCAATGCTTGATCTCTGCTATGAAGAAGATGTTCGCGCTGAGACAGATATGAATGTTGTCTGCGCTGGTGATGGCCGCTTCATTGAAGTACAGGGAACTGCAGAGGGCGCACCATTTGATCGCGCGCTTCTCGATTCACTTCTTGATTTAGCTGTTGCTGGAACTCAGAACCTCACAGAGTTGCAGAAGAAGGCGCTCAACGCGTGAGCCATAAGCTCCTCTTAGCAACTCGCAATCAAGGAAAGATTGTTGAATTCCGAAGAATCCTCGATGCAATCGCACCTGGAGAAATTGATCTAGTTGGTCTCGATCAATTTCCAGATCTCCATGATGTAGATGAGACGGGTTCAACTTTTCAAGAGAATGCTCTCTTAAAGGCACGCGAAATGTCTGAGGCGACAGGTCTACCTGCAATTGCAGATGACAGCGGACTCTGTGTCGATGCGCTCAATGGTGATCCCGGAATCTTCTCTGCTCGTTGGGCGGGAGAGCATGGCAATGACAGTGCCAACCTTGAAAAAGTTCTCGATCAGATGAAGGATGTTCCGGATGAGAAGCGCACTGGCTACTTCATCTGCGTAGCAGCGCTCTACCTCCCTGACGGCTGGACATATTGTGAGGAGGGGCGATTCCTCGGCAGAATCCTTCACTCACCTGTAGGTGAGAATGGTTTTGGATATGACCCAATCTTCCAGCCGGAAGGGTTAACCATCTCTAGCGCTCAAATGAGCTCTGAAGAGAAGGATGCAATGAGCCACCGGGGTAAGGCGCTGCGAGCTATCGCCCCCCATGTGATGAAGGCCTTGAAAACCCTAGGCTAAACTTTTCCCATACGTCGAGCAGTTCACTGTTAAGGCGCAACCCGAGGAGATAAACGTGGCAGTAAAGAAGAAGGCAGTTGCCAAGAAGGCAGCACCAAAGAAGACAACCGCTAAGAAGGTTGCAAAGAAGTCTGTTGCAAAGAAGTCTGTTGCAAAGAAGACAACAGCGAAGAAGACTGTAGCGAAGAAGTCTGCTGCTAAGAAGACAACCGCTAAGAAGGTTGCAAAGAAGTCAGCGCCTAAGAAGGTTGCAAAGAAGGCCGTTGCTAAGAAAGCAGTAGCGAAGAAGAGCACTGTTAAGAAGGCAGCTGCCAAGAAGACTGTGAAGAAGTCTCCTTCACGCAAGAGCGCTCCAGCTTCTGTTGTGATCCCACCAGTACCAACAGGTGCTTCACGCGATCGTGTTAATGTTTCAACAACTCCTGCTGCTCCAAAGCCAGTGACTCCAGTTGCGAAGCCAACTGCAGCTCCACGCCAGGGTTCATCAAAGAGCGTTCTCATTGCCGTACTTCTCGGAGTTGCAATCTTGACAGCTATCGTTGCATCACAGCAGTCAAAGAATGACTCAACAAAGCCAGCTACACCAGCGGTAACTGAGTCAGCAACACCTGCGGCGACAGCAACTGAGTCAGCTTCACCAGCAGCATCAACAGAAACAACTAATGCTGCAACAACAGGAGAGGCTCCATCACGTTTCATCGGAAACTGGAAGGACAGCTCAACTAAGGATGTACTCGTGCTTTCTTGGAAGGCTCCAATGGGCGATGTAAAGGGTTACAAGGTTGAGATCGCACCAAACGGTGGCACATGGAAGGAAGTTTCACAGATTCCTGCCACTCAGCTCTCATTTGATTTGAAGAAGACATCTGATTCTCAGTACACATCATTCCGAGTCTCTGCAATCTATGCAGATGGTTCACTTGGCGTTGCTAAGGCATTTGGCTTTGCAGGTCAGTACGAATAAATCCTCTTAACGAAAAACCCCGGTCCTATGGCCGGGGTTTTTCTTTTTCACCACAATTAATCTAGGTACTTTGAAATTTCCTCAACATAGATTGCAACACCAGTTGGTACGAGGTGTACGCCATCTGGGGCAAAGTATTCGGGATGGCCATTCGAGATAGTGGCCCAATCAATTACTCGCACATTGCTATATCGAGATGAAATCTTGGCAATTAACTGGTTATTACTCTCTCGCCAGGGACGTGGGACGGCGGTATTAACGAGTAATACTCTCTTCTCTCCCTTAAGCGCTTCGAGAATATCGACCACTTGCTGCTCGGTGAGAGCATTGTTATTTCCGAGATCGAGAACAACTGGCCCTTCGGGTGCATTGGCTTTATCGTGAAGTATTGCTTCAAGCAGTTCTGGTGCCTGTCGTCCCACATGTGCGTTGACGAGTGAGACATCATGGCTCTGCGAGAGGACGCTCTTAATTCCGAGGATGACAGAATCACCTGTGAGCCAAATTCCATTATCAGTTGCAACTGTTGGTGTATTGGTAGATTCAATTTGTTCAATTAAGGCTGCCCGTTGCTCATTGCCAATTATTACGGCGCGAATACTAATAATTGATACCGCTGCAATCAGCGAGCAAATAATCAGAGTAGCACGTATCTTCTGTCGTTTCTTTTCGGCAACAGTCCGATACTTCAGCCCCTTGAGCCAGTAATTGAGAACTCCACGACGAACCGGAAGTTCAACAAAACGGAGCGAGATATCGGCAAGGGCAAAGACAATCAAGATGCGTAGGGCATACATCGCCCATGTGGCACCTGCAAGATCTACCTCCGGACGAGTTACCTGAAAAATTACCCAGTGCCATAGATAGATTGCATAGGAACGTTCACCAATCCAGAGCAAAACTGGATTTTGTAAGATCGGCGCAAAGCGAGATGCTGGGTGAACAATCGAGGTAATGATCGCGGTAGCAAATAACCCTGCAAGTGGGAATGCAATTTTGTAGAGAGCTGGTTTGGTCTCGTCAATCAATAGGAACGTTGCAAGAATTCCAAGGAAACCAAAGACTCCAATTCCATCGATAAAGTCTTGAGCTTTCCTGCTGACATCTCTCTTAAAGTTCTGTGGGATCCAACTGACTGCAAGTGCTGCACCAAGGAATAGACCGATGCTGTGGGTATCAGTTCCGAAGTAGACATGACTTACCATCGAGGCACTCGCTGCATCAAGTGAGAAAGAGACAATCATTAAGGTAATACCTGAGATTGCAGCGATGGTAAGGGAGGCGATAGAGACTCTCTTCTTGCCGAAAAACTTCAAGATCACCAAGAGAATCAGTGGCCAGATGAGATAGAACTGCGCTTCTACTGCCAGCGACCATGTGTGCTGCAGCAGGGGAGGGCGACCGATTGCTTCGAAGTAATCGAGGTGATGGCCAACTAACCACCAATTCATGGAGCCGGTGAGCGCAAAGGGCGCATCAATCAGGAATCGCTTGATCGTATCGGGGGCCCAGATGCCGACTGCAATCGCCGTTGTTACCAACATAAAAGCGAGGGCGGGCAAGAGGCGACGAATACGCGCACGATAAAAGGCGCGAAGATCTAACCCACCGCTACTTTCAATGGAATCAAGTAGTAAGCGAGTGATGACATAGCCAGAGATAACGAAGAAGAGATCAACGCCAAGAAATCCGCCAGGGATCCATTTGAAACCTAAGTGATAGAAGAGAACGGCCATCACTGCGATGGCGCGTAGCCCATCAATTGCAGGTATGTATTGGATACCGCGTTTGGTAGCCATAGAAATTACTTGCGCTTAGCTGAAGACTTCTTTGCAGGGCTCTTCTTAGCAGTGCGCTTTGGCGCATCCAGCGCAGGAGAAGTACGACGGCTCTCAACCTTGATTGGCTCCTTGCGGATAACGGTGCCATCTTCGTTGAGTGAGTCATTTACGACTGCCTGCATATTTGCAAGGCGAGCAAAAGCCCCATCAAGACGTTGGCGTGATTGTGCAATCGCTTGTTCGGCGGCGACAAGTGCCTGAGATTGAACTCGGTAGAGACGCTCTGACTCTGCGATCACTTCCGCAAGCCAACGACGGTATTCAATGACTTCATTTGCAGCATCTGCAACGATGCGCTCACCTTCGCGACGAGCAGCAGATGCCACTGCAGCAGCCTCACGACGTTTGGTATCAACGATTGACTCAGCCTCGCGAGTTGCCTCATTGACGAGATCTGTAGCCTCTGCCTCAGCAGTTGAAATGTATTTACGACCTCGGGCTTCTGCGCCAGAGAGGATGCTGCGTGCCTTTGACTCTGCGCCTTCAAGAACATCCTTCGCATTGCGAGTTGATTCGTTGATTAAGCGCTCTGCAGTCGCAACTGACTTAGCTTCACGAGCCTGTGCAGATTTGATCATCATCATCGCTGTTTCAGTTGCGAGGATTTCAAACTCTTCCTTGCTCAGTGCTGTGATGTCGCGGCGTGATCGGAGATCGCTGAGCTGTGATTCAAGCTCGCGGATTCGATCTACAGGGTTGCCTGCTGGAGTGCGCTCAGATTCCTCGCGGAAGCCCACCCAATTGAGAAAGTCCTTCTTCTCTGCCATTGATAATCCCCATTGCCTCTATAACCGACCAACTTCTAGGCTCATAGATTAGGGCATTACAAAGGTGAGGGAAATCGCCCCATTACGCGTGAAGTTCTAGCGTGAACGGTAAATTGCGAAGCAGATTGCTAGGTATTGGCTAATCCATGCCGCCAAGACGAAGATGTGGAAGAGCTCGTGGAAGCCGAAGTATTTAGCGGCACGGCCAGGCTTCTTAAGTGCGTAAAAGATTGCGCCGATGGAATAGAGAAGGCCACCAATAAGAATGGGAACCAAGACCCACAATCCACCGCGATCATAGAGCTGTGGTGTGTAAACAATTGCAACCCAACCCAGTACTAAGTAGTTGGCAACATATAACCAACGAGGTGCTGATAACCAGAAGATTCGGATTGCGACTCCGGCAAGTGCGCCGGTCCAGACAATTGCAAGCATGAGGTTGCGATCATGCGGTTCAAGAAGTGCAACAGCAAATGGCGTGTATGAACCTGCGATGAGTAAATTGATATTTGCATGATCCCAGCGACGCCACATCTTCTTCTTTGCTGGTGACCATGGCACGCGATGATAAATAGCTGAGACGCTAAAGAGCATGATTGCTGTAATTGAATAGAGAGCAACAGCAAATTTGAGAGACTCTTTACTCAATATAAAGAGAACGAGTGAAGCGATAATGACTGCAGGAGTTGCGCCGAGGTGGAACCAACCACGGAGCTTTGGTGGGGCAACAGGAGGCTGATTCTCACTCATCCCATAAGCCTACGCGTTGGTGAGGTTTCTTACTGACTTAACAGACAGTGAGGCGCAGGCGGCGATAAAGGTCAGGGAGCCGGTCGCGAACAAGATTGTATTAACGCCAAAATGAGCTGCAAGAGGTCCTGCAATAACTATTCCCAATGGAGCAATTCCAAATGAGCCCAGGGCATCGTAGGCATTGACGCGCGAATAGGACTCTTCAGGGATATGCGTCTGCATCGATGTATTCCAGGTAACCATAAAGAACTCAATCGTCAGACCTGAGAATATTGCCGAGATTATGCATACCCACAATGGGAGATCGAGAGCAAGAGCAAAATCCCAGACAACAGAGATTGCGATAAGTCCCATCGTGATAAAGAGCGGGCGCTTAAATTTCTTCTTCAATACGATGAATCCACCGAGCATCATCCCTGCCGTCATTCCCGCAAGGTTGAGAGACCAGTAACGCGGACCAGTCGCAAGGTCGTTGTAATTAAGTGGGCCAAGGACCTGCAGCATTGATTCAAATGCCATATTTATAATTGCAAAGGTGAGCACCATTGTTACAACCCATGAGCGAGAGATAAATTCTCGCCAACCCACTCTTAAATCATGAGCAATTCCAGGGCTTTCAATTCGACTCTTACTTGGGAGATCAAGGTTCCAGACTATTAACCCTGCGATAAAGAATGAGCTTGCATCGACAAGCAAACCCCACCCAGGATTAAATGAAGCAACGATTATGCCTCCCAATAAAGTTCCAGAGATATAACCGATATTGCTCATTAATCCAATAACCGCATTTCCTTCCTGCAGCTTCTCCTTTGGCAAAATCTCTGGAAGCACGCCAGACATAGCTGGCCACCAGAGAGCATTGAGCACTCCGAAGAGCCCACCCATCACAACCAAGATCCAGATATGTGGAAATCCTCCGATGAGCGAGATCGCGCTTGTGCCGGCGAGAAAACTTCCAATCACATCGCTTCCGCCAACTATGCGATTGCGTTTAAAGCGATCAGCGAATACTCCTCCGACCAACATAAAGGCAATCATTGGAAAGAATCGCGCCGCCATAACGAGACTGAGATCGCCTCCATCTGCGCCGGGAATACTCAATACGCCATAAGCGAGGGCGATCGGGGACATGCCATTTCCGACGTTAGAGATAAATCGCGCCGAAGCGAGCATCGAAAAGCCCTTATGGGCGCGAAGCTCCTTGAGTTGATTGCGCATTGCGAAAGGGTACTTAAGAATCGAGTCTCAAGTTCACCTTCTATTCACCATTGGCCCCTAATATTTTGGGCATGAAGAAATTCGTTGGAGAGTTTGTAGGAACTTCGACCCTGGCAACGGTAGTTGTGGGCTCTGGTGTGATGGCGCAAAAACTCACAAATGATGTGGGAGTGCAGCTCCTCATCAATGCGGCTGCAACAGGAGCCGGTCTCTGGCTTCTCATAGCCCTTTTTGCTCCCATTAGCGGCGCACATTTCAATCCTGTAGTCACTGGCATATCGTTATTTCGTAAAGAGCTTTCAGTCAGTAGCGCAGTTCAATTTATCCTGGCCCAAATCACCGGGGCAATCTTCGGAACAATTCTTGCCAATATTCTCTTCGATCGTTCTGCAATTGATATTTCTAGCAAGAGTCGAGATGGTGGAAATCTTCTTCTCAGTGAAGTATTGGCAACAGCAGGATTGATCTTCGTCATCTACCAGCTCTCCACAATCAAGAAGGGGCGTTTCGTCGCCCAAGGTGTCGCAGCATGGATATTCGCAGCTTACTTTTTTACATCATCAACATCCTTCGCAAACCCAGCGATATCTATTGGTCGAATCTTCAGTAATACATTTGCAGGTATTGCACCTCACTCGGCATTCATCTTTATCCCATTTCAAATTGTGGGAGCCGCAATTGGATATGCACTTTTCAAAGACCTCAACAAGAAAGAGAAGAAATAATGAGCGAGAGAAAAACCATCATGTTTGTCTGCGTTCACAATGCAGGACGTTCTCAGATGGCCGCCGGCTTTATGCGTGAACTCGGTGGCGATCGAGTAGAAGTTCTCTCTGCAGGTTCGGCACCGAAAGATTCAATCAACCCAGTCGCAGTTGAAGCGATGGCAGAGCTCGGAATTGATATCGCCAATCAGAAGCCAAAGGTCTTAACCCCCGAAGCCGTTCAGCAATCAGATGTTGTCATCACAATGGGTTGTGGGGATGCATGTCCTTATTACCCAGGAAAGCGATATGAAGATTGGGTTCTTGAAGATCCAGCCGGACAAGGAATCGAACCAGTGCGAGTTATTCGAGATGAGATAAAGGCTCGCGTCGCAGCTCTACTCCAAGAAATTTTGTAGAACTTCATTTTAGAACGAGCGTAAATTACCCAAATTGATCAATTAATTCACCTAAAAAATCGTTTCACAGTGCAAGCAGCGCCCAAGAGGTTCACACTTACACAATCGAAGGTCAATGTTGCCCTGGGCTAACGTTCTTGACCGACGGTCTTACGAGCCGACCGAGATCTCAAATAACACTTCAACAGCTGCAATTTACGGCGTGCTTTCAACTATCCCATTCCTTTATATCCTCTACGTACTCTTTGTAGAGCTTACAAAGTCACTTGAACGCAAGCGAAGGGCGTCGAGAAATCGGCGCCCTTCGCTATTACTGTTAGACCTATGAACACAGCGCGACTCAATAATTGCCGCATGGCCGCTTATGCCGCATTTGCAGTAGGGCTCATCAACCTTCGTTATCAAACTGGATCAGGTAATAATTTCGCCAAGAGCGCCATTCTCTTTATTCCTGGCGCCATTCTCTTGCTCCTCACCTTTACCTCGGTGGGAAAGAAGTGGCTACAAAGCAAGACCGCCGCAGCGATTGTGATCACTGGCGGCGGCCTGCTCTTAATTTATAGCTTTATTCTCTAATTACTGTGCTGCGGCGAATCCAATCTCAAGATCTGCTTTAAGGTCCTCAATATTTTCAATACCGAGGCTTAACCGCACGAGACCTGGTGTGACACCAGCTGTCAGCTGCTCTTCCGCAGAGAGTTGCGAGTGAGTTGTAGTTGCAGGGTGAATTACTAGAGAGCGAACATCTCCAATATTTGCAACGTGGCTAAAGAGTTTGAGCGATTCAACAAACTTCTTACCGGCCGCTACTCCACCCTTGAGTTCAAATGATAGAACTGCTCCGGGTCCCTTTGGCGCGTACTTCTGTGCAAGTGCATGCCAAGGAGATGAAGCCAGCGCCGCATAGTTAACCTTCTCAACACTTGGATGTTTTTCTAGCCAGGTAGCAATCGCCTTAGCATTTTCGATATGGCGCTCAATACGAAGTGAGAGAGTTTCCAGACCTTGTGCAAGTAACCATGCATTAAATGGTGAGACGGCAGCTCCGACATCACGGAGGAGCTGAAGGCGAATTTTGAAGATATAGGCAAGGTTTGCACCAAATGCCGAACCAACACCAAGAGCCTGAGCGAATACGAGGCCGTGGTAACTAGGGTCTGGCTTGTTAAAGCCAGGGAAGCGCTCTGGATATTGCGCGTAATCAAACTTACCTGAATCGATGATTGCGCCAACGACTGCATTTCCGTGGCCAGAGAGGAACTTCGTTGCTGAGTGAACAACAACGTCTGCTCCAAAATCAATCGGCTTAATCAAATATGGAGTTGCTACGGTGTTATCAACGATGAGCGGAAGACCAACTTCATGTGCAACGTCGGCAACTGCCTTGATATCGAGAATTTCATTCTTTGGATTTGCAATGGTTTCACCGAAGAAAGCCTTTGTATTAGGGCGAACTGCCTTGCGCCATGACTCAGGATCTGATGGGTCATCGACGAATGTGACCTCAACTCCGAACTTTGGAAGCGTGTAGTGGAAGAGATTGTAAGTACCGCCGTAGAGACTTGGACTTGAAACAATGTGATCGCCCGCTTCGGCAACGTTAAGGATTGCAAATGTTGTTGCTGCTGATCCTGATGAGAGAAGCAGCGCTGCTACACCACCTTCTAGGGCTGCAATCCGCTGTTCAACAGCATCTTGAGTTGGATTCATGATGCGCGTGTAGATATTGCCGAGCTCTGCTAATCCAAAGAGATTTGCAGCGTGCTCTGTATCGCGAAATTGATAAGCAGTAGTTTGATAGAGCGGAAGTGCGCGGGCGCCAGTTGTTGGATCTGGTTGCTGTCCGGCATGTACTTGTAGCGTTTCAAAAGACCAAGGTTGTGTCATGGTAACTCTCCAATAAAGGGACGTTGTGATGGAGAGGAAAGGTAACAAGAATCAAGAAATACTTCTCACGAAGAATTCGTTGCTGCGAATGTATTGCAATAGTTATTAATTGCGTAGCTGAATATCGTGCTTCTTGGCTTCAGCAAGGATGATGCGAATGGCATTCGGGCCCATACCGTGCAACTCTTTGAGTGCGGCAAGAGAGGCCTTGCGCAGGTCAGTTACTTTGTAGATGCCATCATCAATGAGCGCCCTACGCGCAGGCGCTGCCAATCCAATTTCTCGCCACTCGCCATCGACATCTTCATATGGGTCTGGTTCAACGCCGGCATGTGTGATTGCCAAGCGAGATGCGGCTTTCTCAACGCGACGCGCCTCTGCAGCGCGCTTTGCCTCACCTTGCAACTTCTTTAACTTTGCAGGAGATGCCTTTGCCATGGGATAGATCTTCTCTTTAAAGAATGACGACTAACGCAGTCATGAGTGAAGCTAATAGGAAGCTCTTAAGAATAATTTTTAGAGCATTAGCGCGATCTGCTTTAAGCGCTACAGGGTCTTTAATCTTCTTTACATCTCCTGCAGTATCAAAGTTAAAGACGCCCATTAGCCCATATGCGAAACAGAAACGATTGCGGGCCTGAATGAATCCGACCGATGCGAGCATCGCTGGCGCAAATGCAATTAATCGTGTTGAGGTTATCTGATCAGATGCGATGAGAAAGATTGAAAGTACAGCGTAGAGAGCGCCGCCCGTGATCGCCACCTGATAGCGACGGTGGATTTCAGATGGACCGATATTGCATGAACCCGCTACATAATCTGTCATAGCTAGATACTAGGTGAGAATGATTGAAGATTCTCAAGGGAAGCTTTCAAGAGAAAAGATTGTGCGGGAGGCGGGACTTGAACCCGCACGCCGAAGCACCAGTTCCTAAGACTGGCGTGTCTGCCATTTCACCACTCCCGCTTACATCTCAAGGCAGTAGAACTTAAGAGATGCAGGGCAAAGAGTAAGGCT